>JAHCSD010000011.1 GCA_018609185.1 Patescibacteria group bacterium | reverse complement strand
ATTACTGCGTAAGTGCCGACTATTATTCCAGCAATAATTACACTTATGAGGATCCCCTCGGCAACGATTATCCCTAGAATTTTACATTGGACGGCGAACGAAGGATCCGTAAATTGGTTCATGGTCGACTCCTTTCCTTTTCTGATTTAATTATATCAATTTTATGATAATTTGTCAAGAGCTTAAGGGCTTTCTCTAAATTTTCGAGTCCAAGGGGCGAAGAAAATTTAGCTAGAAAACCTTACCCCGTTAGATAGAGCTTTGCTCATCTAATGGGGTGCTCGATTTTCCCCGCCCGCAACGCCTGAGCGTAGCGATGGCGGGCAGGTAACCGCTCGCGTGACTCGCGGGCAAAATCGGCATGTCACGTATAGGCAAACAACCAATTCAAATTCCCGACAAAGTTGATGTGAAAGTTAAAGACGGTGAGATTGCGGTTAAAGGCCCTAAGGGGGAGCTTTCGTTTGAGTTTGATTCGCATTTAGATATTGAAATTAAGGATAAAGAACTTATTGTAACTCCAAAGCGAAAGATCGGTGATTGGAAGGCACTTTGGGGGCTGACCCGTGCACTTGTCGCAAATATGATTGAAGGAGTAACAAACGGATATGAGAAGAAATTGGAGATCCATGGGGTCGGGTATCGCGCGAGACTCGAGGGCAAGGATCTTGTTCTTGAGCTAGGTTTTTCCCATCTGATAAACTATCCCGCACCTGCCGGAATTGAGTTTTCTATTGAGAAAAATGTGATTACCGTATCAGGTATTGATAAACAGCAGGTAGGACAGGCGGCCGCAGGGATTCGTTCAAAACGAAAACCCGAGCCGTACAAGGGTAAAGGAATTCGTTATGTAGGCGAGGTGGTAAGGAGGAAGGTTGGGAAGAGGGCAGTGACGGCGGCTACGTAAGGGCTTTGTCCAAGAAGCCAAGCTCGTAGGCGAAGGCTGATTGGTAACAAAACCTTACCCCGTTAGATAGAGCTCGCAAGCTCGCTCATCTAACGGGGTGCTCAATTTTGAAACCGTTCGTGACCTCACGGACAAAATTGGCATGAAGGTAAAAGAAAAATTAAAACGAACAGCGCAGAAACGGAGACAGCATCGCGTGCGAGCGAAGATTAAAGGGACGAAAAGCCGGCCTCGGATTTCTGTATTTCGTTCAAACAAACATCTTTATGCGCAAATTATTAACGATGAGGGTAAGACTGTTGTCTCTGTAAGTGACGGAGAACTGAAAAAATCCGCAAAAGGTAAAAAGGCGGAGATCGCAACGAAGATTGGAGAGCTCTTGGCCGAGAAAGCCAAGGCAAAAAAAATCACAGTTGTAGTCTTCGACAAAAGGCACTATAAGTATCACGGGCGCGTGAAGGAACTTGCGGAAGGAGCGCGCAAGGGGGGCCTAAGGTTTTAAGGGCTTTCTCTAAATATTCGAACTCGAAGAGCGAAGAATATTTAGTCAGAAAACCTTACCCCCATTAGATGAAAAATTATGCACTACGTATATGTTTTGAAAAGCTTGAAAGACAATGGATCTTATGTAGGTAGAACAGAAGACTTGAAAATAAGGTTAGTAGACCACAATAAAGGTAGAGTGGAGAGTACTAGAGATCGTAGACCATTGAAGTTTATGTATGCTGAAATGAGTAATAATATAAAAGACGCAATACATAGAGAAGAATACTTAAAAACCGCTTGGGGTAAAAGATACCTGAAGCACAGATTCAAAAACGATAGTGCATAATTTTTCTATCTAACGGGGTTCTCATATTTCTAACAAAATTTCATTCACTTCGTTCTAAAATTTTGACAAATATGGAAGAATACGAAAACAAAGTAATAGACATTGCACGGGTCGCGCGCGTGGTTAAGGGCGGGCGTCGTTTTAGTTTTCGGGCGGTGGTGGTGTACGGGAACCGCAACGGAAAGGTGGGCGTAGGAGTCGCGAAAGGGAAAGACGTCGCGAAAGGGATTGAAAAAGCCATCCACGATGCAAAAAGGCATCTTATTACTGTTCCGATGATTGAAGGAACCATCCCCCATATGGTGGAAGCGAAATACGCGAGCGTAAAACTATTTTTGCGACCACTGGGTTCCGGGAAGGGTATTATCGCGGGTGGTCCGGTACGGGTTGTGTGTGATTTTGCAGGGCTTGATAGCGTTTCCGGAAAACTTTTGTCCCGGACAAAGAACAAACTCAACATCGCGCGAGCAACTATAAAGGCTTTACAACAGTTGAAATCTGCAAAGAAGACTGAGTTTAAAAAAGAATCTCAGGAGAAGACATCTGGAGATCAAAAGGAAAAGAAGAGAAAGTAAGGGCTTTGTCCAAGAAGCCGAGTCCGAAGGACGAAGGCTGATTGGTTACGAAACCTTACCCCGTTAGATGAGCGAGCTTGCGAGCTCTATCTAACGGGGTGCTCATTATTGCAGCCAATCAGGCTGCGCTAACGCTTGCCCTCTTGGGCAATAATGGCATGCAATTACATCAACTTAAACCAACCCATAAAACAAAGACACGTAAGCGTGTAGGCAGGGGCGGCAAGCGCGGTACGTATTCGGGAAAAGGCATGAAGGGGCAAACTTCTCGTGCCGGCGCGCGCGTTCGGCCGGCTCTTCGCGATCTCATTAAGACAATCCCAAAATTAAGAGGAGTTAAATTTAAAGCGAATGCCAAACCAATACAAATAGTTAATCTATTGATGCTGGAAGAAAAGTTTGAGAGTGACGACATCGTTTCTCCTGAACAGTTGCTCAAAAAGAGATTAATTCGTAGAATAAAAGGGAAGGTGCCAAGGGTGAAACTGTTAGGAATAGGGGAACTTACCAAAAAGCTTACGGTGCGGGGTTGCAAGGTATCGAAAAGCGTTAAGGAGAAAGTCGAAAAGGCAGGTGGGCAAATTCAGTAAAAGCGACCCCAATATACGAATCGCACCCTAATGATCCTAATATATTCGGGACATTCGGATGAAGTATTCGGGTCATTCGGGTCGCAGCTAGATGTTTCAAAAACTCTTATTACTATTCAAAATAAAAGAACTTCGTTACAAGATTTTGTTTGTATTGGTGATGCTCGCGATATTTCGGGTGGCAGCAGTTATTCCTATTCCCGGAATCGATCAGCAGCGCCTCGCCGATTTTTTTTCGGGGAACCAGTTTTTTGGCCTTTTAAATATTTTCTCGGGTGGAGCGCTTGAAAACCTCTCGATTGTGATGTTGGGGGTGGCACCCTATATTACCGCAACCATTATCATGCAGCTTTTAACCATGATATTCCCGGCGCTTAAAGAAATGTATCAGGAATCGGGCGAAGAAGGCCGCCAGAAGTTTAATCAGATTTCCCGTTATCTTACTTTGCCCCTTGCCGTTGTTCAGGGCTATGGATTTCTTAGCCTTCTTAAAAATCAGGGAGTTCTTCCCGAACTTTCCCTGTTTCAGTTTTTTGTAAACATTCTTATTGTAACTAGCGGAACCATTTTTCTTATGTGGCTAGGTGAATTGATAACAGAGAAAGGAATTGGGAATGGGATTTCCCTGATCATTTTTTCAGGCATTGTGGTGAGCGTGCCTCTTTCTATCGTGCGGAGTATCACCACGTTTACTCCGGACAAACTTCCGGCCTACGTGGTCTTTTCTGCGGTTTCTCTTCTTGTTATCGCAGGGGTCGTCTTTATTACTGAAGGGCAAAGAAGGGTGCCGATTAACTATGCAAAACGAGTCAGGGGTTCCCGCGTCTATGGCGGAGTCTCCACCTACTTGCCCCTTAAGGTAAATCAGGCGGGCGTGATTCCCATTATTTTTGCGCTTTCGATATTGTTGTTTCCCAGTATGATTGCAAACTTTGTCGCCGCATTCGGCGGGGGGAGAATCGCCGAACTTGCTACTAGTTTTAGTAATTCCTTTCAGAATAATCTTTGGGTTTACGGTTCATTCTATTTTCTGCTTGTGGTCGTGTTCACATATTTTTATACTGCCGTAACATTTGATCCCAAGGCTATTGCAGACAACATTCAAAAACAAGGAGGGTTTGTCCCGGGGATTCGTCCGGGACAACAAACCGCAGATTTTCTTTATAGAATACTTAACAGGACAACGCTCATTGGCGCAGTTTTCCTGGGGAGTATCGCGGTTATGCCGTTTTTGACTACGGGGATTACCGGAGTCGGTGCAATCGGAGGAACCGCACTTTTGATTGTGGTGAGCGTGGTGCTTGAGACAATGAAGCAGGTTGAGTCACAGCTTGTTATGCGTGAATACGAGGGGTTTTAAGGGCTTGGCCCAAGAGCGCAAGCCCGAAGGGCACAGCGCGATTGGTTGCCAAAACTTAACCCCGTTAGATAGAGCTCGCTCATCTAACGGGGTGCTCAATTTTCTAACAGCTCAGCCGCATTAGATTTGCTTCGCTGAGAAAATTGGCATGAAATTCGATACAAAATCGTTACATGCGGGATACGAACCCGAGAGTGATCATGGGTCTCGGGCGGTGCCGATTTATCAGACGGTTGCGCATCTGTTTCGTGATACAGATCATGCCGCACGACTTTTCTTGCAGGAAGAAGAGGGGCACGTGTATTCACGTATAAGTAACCCGACGGTGGAAGCGTTTGAGAAGAGAATGGCGGAACTCGAAGGTGCGGGTGCGGGCCTTGCGGCGTCATCGGGAATGGCCGCTATTTTTTTATTGTCAGTAGCACTTGCCGCGAACGGAGATGAAATTGTATCTTCTCCCATGGTATATGGAGGGACCTACCATCTTTTTAATGAAACTCTTCCGAGATTTGGGATCACCACACGCTTTGTAGAGAATCCTTCGGAAGCAAAACAGTGGGCAAAACTCATTTCCCCAAAAACGAAATTTTTATTTCTTGAGACACCCGCAAATCCCACCCTTGGTGTCTTTGATATCAAGGCGATCGCTGACGTTGCGCATACAAACAACCTTCCTCTTGTCGTAGATAACACCATTGCAACTCCGGCGCTTCAGCAGCCGTTTGAATTAGGAGCCGACTATGTGGTGCACTCAGCTACCAAATATATTTCTGGTTCAGGTACGGCTCTGGGGGGCATTATTTTGGGCCCAAAGAAGACATTGGGCGAAATGCGCGGAGGTTTGGTCTATGACATTGGCGCGAGCCTTGCACCCTTTCATGCTTGGCTTTTTTTATTGGGGCTGGAAACTCTGGGCGTGAGAATGAAAAAACATACAGAGAATGCCTTACAGGTTGCCCGATACCTAGAAAATCATCCTCAAGTATCTCGCGTTCATTATCCCGGTCTCTTCTCAAGCCCCTATTATGAAATTAGCCAAAAGCAAATGACAGGAGCCAGTTCCCTTTTGGGATTTGAACTTGAGGGTGGGGTTAATACGGGGAAGAAGTTCATTGAAAACCTCAAGCTTATCTCTCACGTGGCGAATTTAGGGGACGCCAAAACACTTGCTATTCATCCTGCCTCCACCACTCACAGCAAAGTTCCTCCCGAAGAACAGGAACGAGCAGGAATTTCACAGAGCCTTGTAAGAATGTCGGTTGGGCTTGAAGACCCGGAAGATATTATAGAAGATATTTCTCAATCACTAGACACAACATCGTAATATTTTTCTGCGTAGTTCTGCGTACCTTTCCGCGTTGGTTCAGCGTTAAAAATGTGTTTCTATCGCGGAACCACGCAGAACCTCACGCGGAACAACGCGGAAGATTCGTTGTTGACTATTATGAAAAATACGTATCCCAAAACCATCATAATACTTGGAAGATCTGGTTCCGGAAAAGATACCCAGGTACGTCTTTTGGTTAAAAAATTAGGATTCGATATTTTTACTACTGGAGACAACTTGAGGAAGCTTGGAAGAGAATCTAATATCTTAGGGAAAAGACTCTCGGGAGAAATTAGAAAGGGCAATCTCGCCCCAACTTGGCTTGTGTCTTATCTTTGGATTAAGAAGCTTGTGGGACTCAAACCTCATATGGGTATTATTTTTAACGGAAGCCCTCGAATGCCTGATGAGGCAACGCTTATTGATGAAGTTCTTTCGTGGCTCGGAAGGGGCGATCCTTTCGTGGTGCTAATCGAAGTAAGCGAAAAAGAGGCTATGCTACGTCTTATCCGGCGCAGGATATGCAGCAAGTGCGGGATGATCGTTCCTTATGTAGGGGAGTTCAAATCTTGGAAGAACTGCCAAAAGTGTGGAGGCAAGTTTAAGGTACGTCCTGATGACAAGCCGGCGGCAATTCGAACAAGGTTTTCGTGGTTTAAGAAAGAAGTGGGCCCGGTTATCAGACACTACAAAAGGAAAAAGCTGCTTAAGGTTGTTAACGGCGAGCAAGACATCGAAGGGGTTTTCAAAGACATCCTGAATGCGTTAGAATAGGATAATGGCCGAGAACGACAAAAAAGTAATCCTTTTTCTAGGGCTTCCCGGTGCTGGGAAGACAACACAGGCCGTCCGTTTAGCGGACGCCTTTGATTTTTTACATCTTACCACAAGTAGAATTATTAGAGACAAATTTAAAACGACCCCGCGAGGAGCAGATGCAAGGATTGACGAAGAACGAAAGCGCTATGATGCCGGTAAGATAGTCGACCCGGAACTTGTTGCGCCATGGGTTGTGGAGACGGTTCGGAGGATGTATTCCGTCACCAACGGTATTATTTTAGACGGTTCTCCGAGAAGCCTTGAGGAAGCAGAGCGCCTCATGCCAACACTTCTGGGCTTATATGGGGAGCAAAATATTAAAGCACTTCATTTAGAGGTAACTTCCCGTACAGCGTTTGAGCGTTCTTCTCTGCGGTTGATTTGTGTGGCGTGTGAGAAGAGCTATTCTCAAGAATTAGATATTGAGAATCAGCGGTGTGAAGATGAGTCCTGTGAAGGCATACTTACAAGAAAGTCGCTCGATAAACCCGAAATATTTGACGAACGTGTACGTTTGTTTGACGAAACAACAAAAAAAGCGATAGACTATTTTAAATCTAAAGATTTACTTTCAGAAATTAATGGCGAAGAGGATCCGGTAAGCGTTTTTCGAAATACGGTCGTTTTGCTGGATTAAAAATTGTATTATGTTATTGTTGTGATGATATTATTTAGTCTTGGGATGGTGGTATTGTCGAAATAATTAACTTATTAACCCCCCGTCATATTGCTGTCATGACAGCAATATGACGGGGGGTTATAGCGTCCATGTTATAATGATTAAAGGGAGAAAACCCGGTATCATATCAAAGAAGATTTTAAGGTATCTCCTTATTGTGGGTACTGTTTCTGTCGCCGCTTCTTCGCCTTACTTTGCTCACTATCTTATGAAAGAGATTTTTAGAGGAAGACCCGGAGAAGGAGAAAAAGAAAAATTCAGTAATACGTTTTACAATCTTAGACGGCGCGGCCTTATCGAGGTTGAGCGTGATGGTCATGATATCCACATTTCTCTTACTAAAGAAGGAGAGTGGATAACCGGAACGTTCGAGCTCAACGAACTTGAAATCTCTATTCCTAAGAAGTGGGATGGAAAATGGCGCGTGATTATTTTCGATATTCCTCACGAATACCGTATGAAGCGAGACATCTTTAGAAGAAAGCTTAAAGAACTCGGCTTTTACTCGCTTCAGAAAAGCGTATGGATACATCCCCATGAATGTAAGAAAGAGATTAATTTATTGAGAGACTTTTTGGGATTAAGGGATTTCGAGATACGGATTATAGTTGGCGATATAGAAAATGATTTGTATTTACGGAGAGCATATAAGTTCAAGTAATGTAGTGGAGGTTCTGTGTATATTAGATCAGTGACTTGTCTCCCGTCAAACTCCCGTCAAAATACTGCCATGGCAGTATTTTGACGGGAGATGAGATGGGTGTATAAACTATAAACAATGATAAGCGTTCCAATGGACAGTAATATTGTGAGCCCCTCATTGACTGAATTTTTCGCTCGAGTAATATCAAAAGTAATACATATACTAAAATGACTTTTATAAAATCAGAAAAAGAAATAGCAACCATGAGAGAGGGTGGCAAAATAACAGCCGCCATTTTAGATGTGCTGAAAAAAGAGGTAAAGCCAGAAATTACGACAGCCCATCTAGATCAGCTGGCGCGTGAATTAATAAAAAAGTATGGCGCGACTTCTTCATTTGAGGGATATCGGCCTACGTCGGATTCGAAACCGTATCCCGCGGTTCTTTGCACGTGTGTGAATGACGAAGTTGTACATGGCGTGCCTGGTAGTAGGGCGTTACAAGAAGGCGATATTTTAAGCTTAGACTTTGGCGTTAAATATAAAGGATATCATACTGATTCTGCGATTACCGTTCCCGTGGGCCGTGTAAGTAAAGAAGCAAAAAAATTGATAGATACGACAAAAAAATCGCTTGATATTGGAATCAAGAATGCAAAAGCAGGCGCGCGACTTGGAGATCTTGGGTATGCTATTCAAACATACGTTGAATCAAAAGGATACGGTGTGGTGCGTGATCTATCGGGCCACGGAATCGGAAAAAATCTTCACGAAGATCCTATGATCTTGAACTACGGAAAACCCGGTGCAGGCTTAGTGCTGAAAGAGGGCATGACAATCGCAATCGAGCCCATGGTAACCGAAGGAAGTTATGAAGTTGAGGTAGGCGAAGACGGCTTTGTGTTCAAAACAAAAGACGGGAAACTTTCCGCCCACTTTGAGCATACGGTGGTGATTACGAAATCGGGTGGCGAGACGTTGACAAGATTGTAGAAATTTGTTAATATGAAAGCGTTCGGAAAGTTGGGAGAATAGTGTAAGGAGGCACACCTTGAATACGGCTCAGTGGTTTCTTTTTACCGTACTGTGTGGGATGTCGATTCCTCTTGGTATTCCAGGGATTTTTGTAGCAGCGTCTGATATGCATTTCGTTTTCCGTATTATAGGTGTAGTATTCAGTCTTTTATTCTTCCTTGGGGGTACCTTGGGACTGATTGCAGGTTTGGTTTATGCGCTTCATGGCGGGCAGAGTCCCAGAAACTGCGCACATGGCAGAAGCGGGGGAGGCTCTCGAAAGAAATAGTTTCAAAAGATTCAAGCAGTAATCATCGTGATTACTGCTTTTTATTTGTTTGTGACCAAACCTTTGATTTATGATACAATATGTACAATGAAACCCATTTTTCTTTCCGTCATCATTCCTGCCTATAACGAAGAAAAACGGTTGCCAAAGACGCTTCTTGATGTAGATCGGTATTTACACACCTTAAGTTTTGCGAAACTGTGCGAGCAAAATGGTTACACTAGGCGGGATTACGAAATCATTGTGGTTGACGACGGGTCTAAAGACAATACCGTGAAAGTCGTCCAGCGTTTTATCGATCTTCCCATTAGAAATCTGCGTCTTCTTGATAATAAAAAAAATCACGGGAAAGGCTGGGTGGTGCGGCACGGGATGACAGCCTCTGTGGGAAAATACCGAATTTTCATGGATGCTGACAACTCTACCACCATTGATCAAGTAGAAAAACTTTTACCGTTTGCAAAGGATGCTCGGATAAAGACTTCAACAAAGAAAGGCTATGGAGACTATGATATTGTGATTGGGTCACGAGGACTCCGTAAAAGTGTTATTACATCCTCCCAGCCTTTGTATAGAGTTATTGTGGGGAAGACTATTAATATCATTATTCAGATTGTTGCCGTGTTTGGAATTTGGGATACGCAATGTGGCTTTAAACTTTTTACGGAGTTTGCAGCAAAAAATATTTTTGGGAAGACTCGTATTGACCGTTGGGGGTTTGACATTGAGGCATTGGCGCTCGGAAGAAAGCTTGGGTATAAAATAAAGGAAGTTCCTATTGTGTGGGAGAATGACCCCGAAAGTCGAGTAAGTTTTGCCGGGGGCCTCTATCTTTTGGTTGAGCTTTTGAAAATACGAATGAATTTGTGGTTCGCCAAGTATAACTTGACGAACCACACGAATTCACACAAATCGACCACGAATTTCACAAATTTACATTCGTGATATTTGTGCGTACATTTGTGCATATTTGTGACTGTAAAGTCAGTATCAGAATTACGTCAAGATCTTGTCAGCGGAGACTGGATCGTGATTGCAACAGGGAGAGCTAAGCGCCCTAACGCGTTTGTTAAAAAGAAGCGTCCGCGCTGGTACCAGCCAAAGCGGACGTGCCCGTTTGAAGACCCAAAAAAATCTGGCAACGAAGACCCTGTTCTTTTATATTCATCCAACAAATCAGATAAAGACTGGTGGGTACAGGTGATTCCTAACAAGTTCCCCGCCTTTAATCCGGGCCTTTGCCCTCCCGAATTTAAACATGGGCCCTACACTATCATGGAGGGCGTAGGGTTCCACGAAGTGTTTATTACAAGGGATCACGATAGGGGTGTGGCAGAATTTAACGCGAAAGAAACAGAGCTTCTGGTTCAGTCGTATCAGGAGCGCTACAAGCAGCTTATGGGAGAGGACTGCGTGAAGTACGTATCTATTTTCCAAAATTACGGAGAAGAGGGGGGGGCAACGATTTATCATCCCCACTCGCAGCTCATTGCGATTCCAGTTGTTCCCGGAGACGTGACTAGCAGCCTCGAAGGATCTGAAAAGTATTTTAGGAAAAATAAAAAGTGCGCTCATTGTGTGATGACGGACGTTGAGCGTAAGGACAGGACGCGGATTGTATTTGAAAATGATGAGTTTATCGCGGTGTGCCCCTATACGTCGCGTACCGCGTTTGAAATAGTTATCTCTCCTAAGACCCATAGCGCTAACTTTGAAATGATGGGAGGAATAAGTAGGAAACTTTTTTCACGGGTCCTGCAAGCAAGTCTTTATAAATTATACAAGGGCCTTAAGGATCCCGCATTCAACTATTTTATCCATACTGCCCCATCTAAAGGAGAAAAAGACTATCATTTCTACCATTGGCATTTAGAAATACTGCCAAAGACTGCTATCTGGGCAGGGTTTGAAATAGGAACAGGCATAGAAATTTGTACGATTAGACCTGAAGATGCCGCGGCATTTTTGCGAAAACAAAAATAGATGATTTACCAATTTTTTGAACTCATAAGTTCTTTTGTAATCAATGTTATCTCGACCACAGGCTATTTCGGTATTTTGCTTTTTATGACTCTCGAGAGCGCGGCGATCCCTATTCCGTCTGAAATCATCATGCCGTTTTCTGGCTTCTTGGTGTTTGAGGGAGAGTTCAAGTTGCTTTGGGTGGTTTTTTGGGGAGCGGTAGGAAATTTATTAGGGTCGATTATTCTGTATGCGGTGGGATTTTACGGCGGAAGAAGATTTCTCGAGAAATATGGCCGGTGGGTATTCATTTCTTATCATGATATTGAGATTGCGGATCGCTTATTTTCGAAATACGGACAAATGATTATTTTTGTATCGAGAATGCTGCCCGTGATTCGTACGTACATTTCGTTTCCTGCGGGGGTTGCCCGGATGGATTTTAGGAAATTTTGCCTCTATACGTTTGCGGGTTCACTGCCTTGGGCGTA
>JAHCSD010000112.1 GCA_018609185.1 Patescibacteria group bacterium | reverse complement strand
TCTACTTCTTTTGTTATCTTTTCAACCGTACTCTGACGCTCTTTATTGTGGTCTTCAAGACGTTGTGCAAGCATGCCTGCTTCTTCTTTCGACTCTGTTGTCAAAAGCGCAAACGCGGTATCGGCATGATCCATTCGGCTTGCCGCGTTAATACGCGGAACAATCATAAACCCCACGCTATAGGTATCTAAATTCGTTTGGGGAATTTTAGATTTTGGGTCAATCTTACTTGCAAGTCGGGGCTTAAGCCCGGCTTTTTCCATAAGCGCCCGAATCCCAGGACGTCTCGTTTGAGCTAAAACCACGAGGCCATATTTCACAAGCGTTCTGTTTTCGCCCACAAGCGGCACAATATCCCCTACAGTAGAAATTGTTACCAGGTCCAGCAGCCACTTTTCCCACCCTTCCGGAACACGAATATCATCATGTCGGATGAGCGCCTGAACAACTTTAAACGCAACCCCTGCCCCCGAAAGTTCTTTGAAGGGATAGGTCTCGCCTTTCTGTTTTGCGTCTATGATTACGCACGCAGGGGGCAGCTTCCCGTGAACCAAATGATGATCAAGCACTATCACATCAATCCCAGCTTCTTTTGCTTTTTTTATCTCATCGTAATCAGTTATTCCACAATCAATGGTGATTAATACGTTTATTCCACTTGAAATAATTTTTTCAATTGAGTTTTGGGAAAGTCCATACCCTTCCTTGAGCCTGTCGGGGATATATACCTCATTCTCAATGCCAATTTCTCGAAAAAAGAGGGTGAGAAGCGCAGCACCCGAAACGCCATCATGATCATAGTCGCCAAAAACAAGTATCTTTTCTTTCTTCTTAACAGCACTCATAATCCTCTCCACCGCCTCTGCCATTCCTTTATACAAAAAAGGATCGTGAAGATCCTCTTCGTAGTCAGGATTAAAAAATTCGTCAATTGCTTGTTGTGTTTTTAAGTTTCGGGTCCAAAGCAGCTGCAGCGTCTGCGGACTGTATGCGGGTACCCGTTCAAAAAACTCTCCCGGCGCTTTTTCCTTTAATTTCCACTCTTTTTGCATAAATTATTTTCCGCAGACAGGACACACCGCCTTAATGTTAAAATTCTTACCCTTGGGGAAATATTCTACATTTAGTGCCATGTCTCCGCCGCAATTGGTACAGGTAAACTCCTCGCTTGCTCCTAACGTTTGGAGAAATGCATGGGCGTCGTACTTATCTTTCTCGACAGACAGCTGATAAACGAACCGCTTCCCCAGTACCCGTTCAATCCTTTCGATAACGACGTTAACAGTTGACTCCCCCTTCACGATAAAGTCAACCGCCCCCAATTCACGGGCCTTTTTCAGGTCATCTTCCCTCCCTAAATGAGAAGAAACAACCACCGGGATGCGCGCGCTCTTCACGTTTTTTTTCATGGCCTCCATAAGATCAAACCCTGACATCCGGGGCATAATGATCCCGGTGAATACTAGTTCAGGCGCATCTTTTGATATACGGTCGAGCGCTTCAAGGCCGTCTTTTGCGCCGTCCACATTAAAACCCGCTTTAAGAAAGGCTTCGGAATACATGTTCCGTGTTTCATTGTCATCATCAACGATTAAAATTTTACCCTTTTTTTCTTTCATAAATTAAATTACACGAAGTACCACGAATACTAACACGAAGGACCACTAAAATTTACCAAGATGAGTAGAATTAGTGACTATTAGTGTTGATATTAGTGGTCATTAGTGTCCACTAAGTTATTTTAACGCTTCTATGCCGGGTAATTCATCTCCGGCCAAAAATTCAAGCATGGCGCCGCCGCCGGTTGATACATAATCTATTTTATCAAGAACTCCCATATTATCCAAGACACGTATCACGTCTCCCCCCCCCACCACTTTGTATGCATCTGAACCGATAAATGCTCTCGCAAGGTCTTTTGTACCTTTCGCGAATACTTCAACCTCAATCAACCCCATAGGACCATTCCAGATAATCATTTGAGCGTCTTGAATGATGTGTGAGAACTCCTTAAGGGACTCGGGACCAATATCTAATATCATATCCCCTTCTTTAACGCTTCCTGGTGCAATAGTTTCAATGAATGAGGACCCCGTCATGTCGGAAGAAACAATAAGGTCAAGAGGCACATGCAGCTTGGTATTCGTAAGGTCAATTCTTTCTAAATCTTCGTCAATATTTTCTTCCAATCGGCTTCGTCCAATAGAAAGACCCTTTGCGGCAAACACGGTATTTGCCAAAATCCCTCCTAAAATAATGTGTTCGGCCTTGGGAAGAAACTCGCTTATTAACCGCAGCTTCGTGGGAACCTTGGCACCTCCCATAATAAGTACCAGAGGATGGTGACGGTGTTTAAGAATATAATGCAGGTTAGTTATCTCTTTTTCGAGGAGCAGTCCTGCATATGAAGGAAGAAGTTTTGTTATTGCGTAAACCGACGCATGGGCCCGGTGTGAAACCCCGAATGCGTCATTCACAAACATGTCGCCCGGTGAAGCAAGTTCCCTCGCAAAATCGTCATCATTTTTCTCTTCCCCGGGATGAAATCGCAAATTTTCAAGCAGAAGAATGTCTCCAGGATTAAGTTTTGCGACGGCCTCCCTAACCGTATCCCCCACACATTCATTTACAAACTTAATTTCTTCTCCTAAAAGATTGTGTAATCTATCCCGGACCGGGGCAAGACTATATGCGGGGTCGTTTGCCTCAGGTCGACCCAAATGAGCCATAAGAATGATCTTCGCCCCTTCTTTTTTAAGATACGCAAGCGTGGGG
>JAHCSD010000111.1 GCA_018609185.1 Patescibacteria group bacterium | reverse complement strand
GGAAAGCTTCGCCTACGTTCCAGGAGACCACGGTGCTCTATACAGGAGAAGATAACCCTCTTTTAATATCTATTCCACCCGGTGTCGCGCACGGCTATCGTGTGCTTGGGACGCATGCAGTGTGCCTTTTTTATCACACGACCGAAGCATATGACCCCGAAAGCCCGGATGAGGAACGCATTGCGTATGATGACCCGGATATTGGGTTTGACTGGGAGACAAAAAATCGCTAAGGGCTTTGTCCAAGAAGCCGAGCGTGAGCGAAGGCTGATTGGGTACAAAACCTTACCCCGTTAGATAGAGCTCGCAGAGCTCACTCATCTAACGGGGTGCTCAGTTTTGAAATCGTTCGCGATGCTCGCGAACAAAAATGGCATGAATCTACTTGTCACAGGCGGATCTGGATTTATCGGTTCCAATTTTATCCGTCACATGCTCAATAAATATCCCGGGTATCGGATCATTAATCTTGATAAGCTTACCTATGCGGGCAACCCGGCTAACCTCAGGGATATAGAGAACTACCCGCGTTACGGGTTTGTGCGCGGGGATATTTTAGAGGAGGCCGTGGTGGACGTAGTTATGAGCCGCAGGCCCGACGCCATTGTCCACTTTGCCGCTCAGTCCCACGTAGATCGCTCTATTCACAGCGCGCATGATTTTGTCCGGACCAATATTGTTGGGACACATGTGTTGTTAGAAGCCGCCAAGAAATACAAGATAGAGCGATTTGTTCACATTTCAACCGATGAGGTGTATGGTTCAACGGATGAAGGCCCTTTCCGGGAAACCGATATCCTTAAGCCTTCGAGCCCCTATGCTTCATCAAAAGCCGCTTCTGACCTGTTGGCTTTTTCTTTTTTCAAAACGTTTAACCTTCCCGTAGTAATTACCCGGTCTTCAAACAACTTTGGTCCGTATCAGTATCCCGAGAAATTCATAAGCCTTGCGATTACCAATCTTATTGAAGATAAGAAAATTCCTTTGTACGGGGATGGTCGTAATGTGCGGGACTGGCTGTATGTGCTTGATAATTGCGAGGCCATAGACACTGTTCTTCACAAAGGAAGAGAGGGCGAGGTGTATAATGTGGGGGGAGGAAACGAGTATCCCAATATTGATATTGTAACAATGCTCCTGGATGAACTGGGCAAAGACGAGAGCTATATTGAGTACGTAGAGGATCGGCCCGGGCACGACAGGAGGTATGCGGTTGATACCACGAAGATCCGGGAAGAGTTCGGGTGGCAGCCCAAACGCTCTTTCAGAGAAGCGCTTCGGGATAAGATTGCATGGTATCAAAATAACGAAGACTGGTGGCGGCCCATTAAGTCGGGCGAATTTTTAGACTACTACGGCAAACAGTATCAGAATATATAATTAGGGAAGTTTTTGTGTCTATGAATGTTTTAATTTTAGGGGCAAAAGGAATATTAGGACGCGATCTTAGTTATGGCTTTCGGGACGTACACCCACTTCTTTGGGACATAACGGATCTTGATATCACCAATCAAAAAATAGTCACAAGCCGCATTAAAGAAGCGCGACCCGAAATAATCATAAATGCCGCAGCATATACTGACGTAGATAAAGCGGAATCCGAACCGCGCGAAGCCGAGCGAATTAATGGCCATGCACTAAAAAATCTCGCTCAAGCTGCCTCACGTACCGGCGCTTTTTTAGTACATTATTCTACGGACTATGTGTTTGATGGAAAAAACCGAAAGGGCTATACCGAGGAAGAAGAATCTAATCAATCTATTAATCAGTATGGCGCGTCTAAAAAGATGGGCGAGAGATTTTTAATAGAAGAAGGAAAAAGAAACGGCCTTAGATATTTTTTGATTCGTACATCCTGGCTGTTTGGTCCATTGTGGAGACAAAAAAAACATGAGAATAATTTTGTAGATACGATCCTGAAGCTTTCTGAAACCCGAGATGAAATTCGCGTGGTCAATGACCAGTTCGGCCGCCCGATGTTTAGCAAGGACTTGGCACGCGAAACACGAGTCCTTCTTATGGGTTTATCACCAGGTGTGTATCATGTTACTAATAGTACGGGGGGAAGGGGGGTATCGTGGTACCAATTCGCAAAAAAAATAATCGAACTTTCGGGAAAATCCACGCGCGTCGTTCCCTGTACCACTCATGAATTCCCACGCCCCGCGGCCCGTCCAAAGTATTCGGTCCTGCGCAATACAAAACTTCAGCCTTTGCGGCCATGGGAAGAAGCGCTTGCCGAATATTTAGAAGTAAAGAAAAATCCCCGTGCATATTTTGCCCGGTTCAAGAACGAGGGGGTTGACACGGACACCCCCGGGTAAAGAAGATTGACTTTTTTCAGAATATTGCTAGGCTTAAGACAACATAGTTCTTTAGAAAGGAGATACGGATGTCTATACCATTTGAGACGGTAGAGGTTGGGGTCGAGAAATCCAAAGACGGAGGAGTCGAAGTTACGTATAGAATGTCAGAACATACGTTTGACCATGCGATTGTAAAGACCGCAAACGGGCGTGGGCTGAGCCTGGAAGAAACGATCGGGGAAGCATTACGGCTAGAGCTTCTATTTGGTGAGACATTTTTCGATAAAGACAAAAGCCTTATTTATTACGATCATACTACCGGCGAGATGTTGGAATTAACCAGCGTCTAGAAATCGGAAAGGAGTTACAAGGATGCTGAAGAGAAAAAGCCGGAAGAGTCTGGGCCAACTATTGCCGGACCGTTTCATATATTTGCCGAGAATTCACCAAATTGTCCGAAGTGTGGTGTACCTCCGAG
>JAHCSD010000110.1 GCA_018609185.1 Patescibacteria group bacterium | reverse complement strand
TCTCCAAGCCGCATCACCTTTACCCCTTGCGTGGTTCTGCCTTGAGAAGGAACTTGCGAAAGATTAATTCGAATCACCTGGCCCTTTTGAGAAATAACGATTAGTTCTTCTTCACTCGTTATTACCTTACTTGAAACAATAAAGCCATTTTTCGAAGTAATTTTGGCCGCTTTAATTCCTCGCCCGCCCCTTTTTTGTACTTTAAACTTTTTAAGTTCTGTTCGTTTGCCGAATCCAAGCTCCATAACCACAAGCAGTATCGGTACGTTGCTCGTCGGCTTTCTTTTGTTGTCTGTTGTCGGTTGTCTGCCTGCCCCGTGAGAAATCTTTGATTTCTTTTCGGGGTTATCTGTAACTACCTCAACTCCCACAATGGTATCGTCTTTTGCAAGTCTCATCCCCCGGATGCCCGAAGCCTGTCTTCCCATGGAGCGCACATCGCTTTCCTTAAACCTAATTGCTTGTCCCCGACTCGAGACCAGAATAATATCATCTTTTCCGGTACTCTTTCGCACCCAGCCAAGAATATCTCCTTTTGCAAGACGAATCGCGAGAAGCCCATTCCGACGCACCACGTCAAATTGTTCTTTCTGGACCTTCTTAATAACGCCTTGTTCGGTCACCATAACGAGATAGGTGTGCCTCTCGTCTTTCCCGAACGTTATGAGAGCGGTCACCTGCTCTTCTGCTTCAAGGTCAAGGAAGTTTGCAAGCGCGCGCCCGCGTGAAATCCGAGATCCTTCGGGAACCTCATATACGGGAATTTTGAACACCCGGCCGCGGCTGGTAAAAAACAAGACGTTATCATGGGTAAAAGCGTTCAAGAAATGCTGTACAATGTCTTCCCCTTTAGTCGAAAGCCCTATAATACCCTTGCCGCCTCGGAGCTGGATTTTGTAAAGCGATGGGTTAGTTCGCTTAATGTAGCCGCTTGCAGTTATTGTAAGGATGGTCTCCTCTTGCGGAATTAAGTCTTCTTCACTAAAGTCTCCTACCTTGCCGGAGAAGACCTTTGTTTTCCGTTCATCCCCATAGAGGTCTTTCATCTCTTGTATCTCTTTTTTAACGACCGTTTTTATTCTTTTCGGACTTTTCAAAAGAAGCGTGAGTTCGCGGATGAGTTTTCGTTTATCTTTTAATTCCTCGCTTATCTTTTGCCGTTCGAGCCCCGCAAGTATCTGAAGACGCATATCAAGTATAGCTTGTGCCTGAATTTCGCTAAAGGTGAATTTTTTCATGAGGCGTTCATGTGCTGCTTCTTTATCCGGAGAACTTTTAATGGTCTTTATAATGGCGTCAATACGCTCAAGTGCCTTTTTCAAGCCCTCTAAGATATGGGATCGTTCTTTTGCGCGCCGGAGATCATATTGAGCACGCCGTTTTACCACCACGTATCTGTGTTCCAGCCAAAGTATGAGCACGTCTTTCAGTGAAAGGACACGAGGCTGGATCCCGTCAACCAGCGCAAGCATATTGATATGAAATGACTTTTGAAGATCAGTGAACTTATAAAACGTATTGAGGGTTTTTTGAGGCTGCGATTCCCGGCGCAGGTCAACCGCAATCCGCAAACCGTCTTTGTCAGATTCGTCTCTAATGTCGCGCACGCCGTCAACTTTTTTGTTTCGCACCAGCTCCGCCATTTTTTCAATCAGCAAAGATTTATTCACCTGATACGGAATCTCATGTATAATGATTTGCCGGGGAGCATGTTTTGACTTTTCGTTTTCAACTATTTCCGCCCTCCCGCGGATGACAAACGAACCTCTCCCCTGGGAATATGCCTCCACAATTTCTTTTTTATTATAGATTTGGCCTCCGGTAGGAAAATCAGGCCCCTTGATAAACGCGAATAGATCCTGGGTGGTTGATTTAGGATGATCAACAAGGTGTATTACCGCTTCACAAACCTCCTGCAAATTATGAGGAGGAATATTTGTCGCCATTCTCACCGCAATTCCCAAGGTACCATTAAGAACCAGTTGTGGAACTTTTGCGGGAAGCACGACCGGCTCTTTTTTTGTTCCGTCGTAATTGGGAACCCAGTCAACAGTTTCTTTTTCGATGTCTTTGAGCATCTCTTCCGCAATCCGCATCATTTTTGCCTCCGTATATCTCATCGCAGCTTGGGAGTCCCCATCGATTGACCCCCAATTTCCCTGGCCGTCAATCAGGGGATAACGAAGCGAAAAGTCTTGCGCCATTCGTGCGAGTGCATCGTACACCGCCATATCACCATGAGGGTGATATTTACCAAGCGTATCTCCGACTACCGCAGCAGACTTTCTGAATTTCGCCGAGTGATCAAGCCCCAAGCCATACATAGTATAAAGAATCCTCCTGTGAACGGGCTTGAGGCCGTCTCGTACATCAGGCAGGGCACGCGAAACAATAACGCTCATCGCGTAATCCAGATAGGACTCTTTCATTTCTTCGGTTATTTCCCTTGGTTCAATTTTACCAATATCTGACATTATTGCCAAAGAGCAGCAATCGCATCGTAAGCTCGCGATTTGCTGCAATAATGAGCACCCCGTTAGATGAGCGAGCTCTGCTGAGCTCTATCTAACGGGGTAGTGGTGTTGTTACCCAATCGCTCAGCTCTTGGACAACACCACTACCTTCATCTCTTCTTCGCTCAAATCCTTCTTCTTTATGACCAACTTCGGGATGGGATCGACTTTCCCTACTCCTATTGCCTTAAGAAAAGGCTCAACTTTATCCAGTTTTACCTTAAGTTTTGGAATGGCATAACTCATGGGGATCACGATCTTGGGCCCAACGGACCGTGTAA
>JAHCSD010000109.1 GCA_018609185.1 Patescibacteria group bacterium | reverse complement strand
ATACATATATAATACCAGAGAGGATATAGATCGACTGGTAAAAGCGTTATTGAAAATACAAAAGATGTTTACATGATAATGTATGGACATCTACAAAGATCACGTTCTCGACCACTACAAAAATCCGCGAAACTATGGGAAAATAAAGAGTCCCGATTTTTGCCATGAAGAACAGAATATTTTTTGCGGAGATTCAGTAGAGATATTCGGGCTGCTAGATAAAGACACTATTCAGCATATTAAATTTACAGGTAGGGGATGTGTGGTCAGTCAAGCTGCAGCCTCGCTTCTTTTAGAAAAGATACAAGGGAAATCAAAAAAAGAGATTGAGAAATTGGTGGTGGAAGACGTAGTAAAACTACTTGGCGTCAAACTAAGCTCAACCCGCATGAAGTGTGCGGAGCTGCCGCTTCTGGCGTTGAAGAAGGGGCTGGGTATTTTTAAATAAAAGACAGATACTAATATACCAATCAATACGCCCGACGTTAATTGGGGGAGGTTGAACCTCCTCGAGGAGGTTCAACCTCCAGACATTGACGTTATTCGTACATTGGTATCACAATCATGAATATAATCAATAAAATTTGGCCAGTTCGAACCGCATATGCACATTGTGACGTCCCTTGCGGGATTTATACGCCGGAGCCCGCAAAAACTGCGGCAGAGACCGTCGCAAAGATGGTCGAAAAAATCCAGGCGTTGCCAGACGACCAAACTGAGGCGACGCGTAACTCGTTCGTGCGCATGGTCACAACCAAAGAAGAACACGCGCAACTTTGCAAGAAAGAACTGTTGATTCTTTGGACCGATTACTTCAAGCCTGAGCATCTTGAGATGTTTTCCGATCTTCATGATACGTTCTGGAAAGCTGCAAAACTTTGTTCAAAGAATAAACAAGAAGTGAACGCGGATGCAGCAAAAGAGTTACAGGATGCGGTAGCCAACATTGCGGATATGTTTGCGAAGGCCGAGGCATCCAAGAAATGAGACTATAAAACCGCATAAACACTGATCTTTATTAATCAACATTTAATGTTGATCAACTAGGGTATGAATATATTTCCAATTATTCGTTTCGTGATTCGTGGCGAAAGCATGGCGCCGTATTTTCCAAACGGGAAGCGCGTTTTGGTTAATCGGTTGAGCTATTTCTTTCGCAAACCGAAAAGGGGAGATGTGGTGATCGTGAGAGATCCTCGAGATAAGAGAAGGGAACTATTAAAAAGAATTGTGGCGGTGTCGAGCGAGAAGGTGGGGGAGACAGTGCTTAGAAAAGACGAATATTTTATTCGAGGAGATAATGAGTCGTCTAGCACAGATAGCCGTGTATTTGGCCCAGTCACAAAGAACTTAATCGTCGGCAAAGCAACTTTTCCGCCAGAGGCGGACCAGCCTCAGGCTGGGACCCCTTGACACGTTTGCCCTATTGACATCCTTTTTGAAGTTTTGTTATCATTAATCTTGATGGCTGAAACAGCAAAAAAACCAATTAAGAATAATAATGACAACGGCAATGGAAATGCCATGATGATACCCGCAGCAATTATTGTGGCGGGTTTAATTATTGCGGGGGCGGTTGTTTATAATAACGGAGGAGGCGGTTCTAAGACGGCGGGGCTCGGAAATACTGCGCCTTCGGCGCCAACAGTTCCTTCGGCAGGATCACCCGTTGAAGTTTCCGAAGATAACGATCCATTCAAGGGCGATCCCAATGCACCGGTGGTTATGATTGAATTTTCTGATTTTGAGTGTCCGTTCTGTGGAAGGTTTTACAGCCAGACTCTTTCTCAAATTGAAGAGAAGTACATAAATACCGGAAAGGTGAAATTAGTATATAGAGATTTTCCTCTTTCTTTTCATCCCAACGCACAAAAGGCGGCTGAAGCGGGGGAGTGTGCAAATGAGCAGGGAAAATTTTGGGAACTGCATGATACGATCTTCGAAAACCAAAACGCAATTTCTGTGTCCGATCTCAAGGGATATGCTGCTGGCCTTGGTTTAAATACGAGCCAATTTACCAGTTGTTTGGATTCAGGGAAATATGCGGGCGAAGTAGCAAGTGACATCGCTGATGGGACGGCCGCAGGGGCCTCAGGAACCCCGACATTCTTTATCAACGGACAAATACTTGTCGGCGCGCAACCCTTCAGCGCATTTGAGCAGGTGATTGAAGCAGAACTCAACTAAAGAACAAGTTTTCCACAACCAAGGGCTTGACACGCCTTTTTATTTTTGTTAATATTTGAATAGTTGTTCAAGTATAATAATATGAAAAAACCTATTCCTGCTAAAACTAAAATAAAGAACCAGCTGAAACGAGTGAAGAGCTTTAAAGAATGTGCACGGCATCTTGGTGTCGTGGGAGATTTAACGCGCCTTAAAATCTGTTGGTTGCTCGAAAACTACCCTGGGCTTTCAGTACAGGAGATATCGGAAATACTTGGGGTATCGGTTTCAGCCGTCTCTCACAGCCTTTCAAAGCTGGAAGACTGCAGACTGGTTGACTGCGAACGCAAAGGGAGAAACATGTATTATAGCCTCGTAAAACATCCTGTGAATCGCTTTGTGAAAGAGTTTGTTTCTGGTAGAATGTAAACAATGGCAAAGCTGGATAAAAAAGAATACGTGATCGGGGTAGATGGAGGTGCGACAAAAAGCACTGCGGCGCTTGCTGATCTCGACGGCAATATTATAAAAGTAAAACGCGGTCAGTCGATTAATTATCACGGTGTAGGCAAGGCTAGGGCGAAATCGCATCTTAATGCCCTTCTTGGCGGGCTCCTAAAAAAATATTCA
>JAHCSD010000108.1 GCA_018609185.1 Patescibacteria group bacterium | reverse complement strand
ATGTATCCTGATCTTGCGCATTTCCGCAAGGGGGTGCTCCTTTTCTTGAGGGTTCCTCAAATTATGGCCTGGATTTTTGAAACGAGCGACATGCTTGCCATGTCTCCCGAGTTCAGCCATACTATCCTCGGACATAATTTTCGACACCTGGCCCCAGGAGTCTACGCTGACGTATTGCGTAATATGTCAGATTTTGACCTCCGAGATACATTGAGCGAATTGTCAGAAGATATTCCCGTCCTCCTTACGGATGGCGACAGGATAAAAATTCCCTTTCTCGATACACTTGCAGGGCTCTCGCGCCTTATTCCTCATGCCAAGACCCGTGTAATAAAGAACGCAGGGCACTTGGCATCCTTATCTCACCCCGAAGAATTTTGCAGGATACTAGAGAGTTTCATCGATGAGATTGGTAGGTATCAAGTAAAGGCGGCTGCCTAAGGTAGCCGCCTTTTCCTATTATTCTCGTCAAGGTATAATAATGACCATGCAAGACAATAAAAAAAATAACAAACCAAAAGTAGTTATTCTTGGCGCGGGGTTCGCGGGTATTCGGTGTGCTAGAAACCTTCTTAAGCATGCGCGGGGCGAGACAAAGATAACTCTTGTGGACCAAAACATGTATCATACGTTTTTCCCCTCTCTTTACGAACTAGCAACGTTCCACGTGTCCGGCACAAAAGAAGGAAAGAGGAATGAGTTCCACATTGCACGTGAGATGTCCGCCATCCATCTTAAGAATATCTTTGACGAGAAACATGTGGACCTGGTAAAGGGAATTATCGAGAATGTAGATTTTTCTACCCAGGAAGTTTTTTTGCGAGGAGGCCGGATACTTCCCTATGACTACCTTGTTATTGCGTTAGGGAGCGAGACGTTTTACTACGGCATTAAGAATCTCGAGATGTTTTCCTATGGGTTGAAAACCATTGATGATGCTATGAACATACGAGACACGATCCACGAACTTTTTTTTCGGAAAGATCCCCAAGAAGATATTCATATTGTGGTAGGGGGCGGGGGATTTACCGGAACAGAGTTTGCAGGCGAGCTCATGGGATATGCGCGTCGCCTTGCGCGTATGGCGAAGCGCAACGAATCAAAGACCCATATAACCATTGTTGAGGCTTCTTCTTTTCTTCTTCCCGGTGCAATGGAGAGGGTGCAGGTGCTCGCAAAGGAGAGACTTAAGAAATTACACGTACGTATATTATTCAATACCCGCATAGAAGACGTTGAGAAGGATTGTGTGATTGTCTCGGGGGGCAAGAAGATTCCGCATGATATATTGGTGTGGACCGCAGGCATCAAAGCGAGCAGTACGCTCAGCCATCTCACAGGCGTTGATTTCAAGGAAAAGAGCTGCCTTGCCGTAAATACCAAACTTCAGCTTCCCTATGAGAATGTGTTTGCGGCGGGAGATAATTCATATTGTATAGATCCCGCAACAGGAACAGCGCTTCCGCTTACCGCACCCGCCGCCATTTCCCATGGTGAATATGCGGCACGAAATATTCTTCATCTCGCGAGAGGCGAGGATCTGGAAGACTTTACCTTTTCGTTTCCCGGTTTTTCGGTTCCCATTGGAGGGAAGTGGGCTATCGCGCAGTACAAGGGGTTTGTAATTTGCGGGTTTTTAGGCTGGTTTGGGAAGGAGCTCGTAATGCTTCAATATTTTCTTTCGATCCTTCCGTTCCCGAAAGCTCTTTTTCATTGGCTCCGCGCGATGGTGTTTTATATGCGGAACGACTGAGTGGCTGGTTCGCTATGTATTTTGGGATCAAAAGACAAGTATGATTTATCGTATTGATATGATACAATAATCGTATGAGCGAGGAGGAATTACAAATAGAGCTTGAACGAAAAGCACAGGCACTGACGCAGTCAGAATTTCGTTCCTACAAAAAACTTGAAGATGTAGAATCTGTTTATCATTATTCGAGGGTAGGAAAATTTATAGGAGACTTGGTTTTTGGCGCAAATGACGGTATTATTACTACCTTTGCGATTGTTGCCGCAGCAGTAGGAGCGTCCCTTTCTCCTTTTGTGATTATTATTCTTGGTTTTGCAAATCTTTTCGCGGATGGTCTTTCTATGGGGATAGGAAATTATCTGGGGAAGAAGTCGGAAGGGGAATACCAGAAGCGCCAAAGAGAAAAAGAGGGTTGGGAGGTTGACAACTTTCCAGAAATTGAGCGGGAAGAAATTCGAGAGATTCTTCGCAAAATGGGATTTGAAAACAGCGATTTAGATGCCGCGGTCACTGTTATCAGTAAAAATAAAAAGGTCTGGGTGGAGTTTATGATGAGGTATGAGTTGGGAATCGTGGAAGACAAAGACGGAACCCCCATCATGAACGGGGTTGCAACATTTGGTTCATTTTTTGTAGCGGGTCTTGTGCCCCTTTTGCCGTTTCTCTTTCCTTTTGCGAGGCCCGTGGCATTTCCACTTTCTGTGGTATTCACCGGTATGGCGCTTTTTAGCGTCGGAGCCCTGCGGAGTTTGGTGTACCCTAAAAGCTGGTTCCGAGGAGGGCTTGAAATTTTGTTGATTGGTTCTGTCGCGGCTTCGGCCGCCTACTTCATCGGATTCCTTCTCGAAAAAATCGTAAGTAGGGTAGTGTGATAGAAGGCCCAGGTATGGGCCTTGAAAAGACGCGGTCGATTTTCCCGGCGAGAAAATCGCCGCTCTGTACTCGCCCTTCCTCTCTCACTTCGTTCGAACCATGCCCGTCCGGGCTCCGTAAGCTTTTCTTAGCAGATGCCTACTCTCTTTTCTAAATATATGAATAAAATAGTAGTATTACTTATAGTCGTAGGACTTCTCGTTGTAGGAGGGTGGTTTGCATTGCAACAGCAAACCCAACCAACGTCATTACCACAAGTAGAGG
>JAHCSD010000107.1 GCA_018609185.1 Patescibacteria group bacterium | reverse complement strand
GGTGTTTTTACATAGCCTTGATCAATAAGTTGTTCTATTAGTGGCATGCCAATTTTGTCCGTGAATTCACGAACGGTTACAAAATTGAGCACCCCATTAGATAGAGCTCGCAAGCTCGCTCATCTAACGGGGTAAGGTTTTCTAGCTATCCGCCAAGGCGGAAAGAGAAAGCCCTTATATTATCGCAAATCTGCTTCAAAATTAAAAGGGGCGGATATCACCCCTTTATTTAGTATATATAGTATTGTTACGCAGCCGGATTATGCCCCGGATCGTCAACGGGCGATACGGGTCGTTTGGGAAGACCCACAGGTTGCGGCGGCGGCAAGGGTCTTGGAGGAAGCCCAAGGCGTTCAAGCACTTCGCTCTCAAGATCCACTTTCTTGCCGTTTTTCTTCATTCGAAACTCGGGAAGTTTTATGCCCTTGGGGCGCGGCTTTCGTTTAAGCGTTGGTTTCCCTTTCTCCATCACGAAAAGTACCTTGTCTCCCATGCGGAGCTGACCCGAACCAATGGCCTGTCCGATTTCATTACTTACATGCTTTTCAACAACCGCGCGCAGATTACGCACTCCGTATTCAGGGTCAATACCTTCGTCTATAAGGAATTTCATAAACGGCCGGGAATAGTTAAGAGAAAGAATCGGATTTTCCTCTTCCTTTCCCGAAAGCCTCCTCTGAATTTCAGAAAGCATAAGGTCAAGAATTTCAAAATGCTGGGGCCGGGTCAGGGTTCGAAATACTATAATGTCTCCCCTCACGCGGCCAATAAACTTCGAGGGAAACTTCGGATTTTTCTCAAGGGCAATTTTAGATATAGTATAAATCTCATCATCCAACGTAGTACTTTCTTTTACCGCCTGATGCGGAAGCAAAAACCCAAGGGATTTTTCATAGAGCTTCTTGATGTCTTCTGACCCCACGTTCGAGGTAAGGGTAATGATGGAGTTGCTAAAATCGGTTATCGAGCCATCCGCAAGGGTGGTTTTTCCTTCTTCAAAAATATTCAGAAGGAGTCGGATAATATTTCTGTGCGCTTCTTCGATCTCGTCAAAGATAATGAAAGAGATGGGCCTGTGCTTTTCCCGAATGATATCTTCAATGAATTCCTGTGCCTGTTCAGGTGAGGCGTGAGACGCGCTCCTAATCATCTGGATAAGTTCATCTATCTCGTCCCCATAGTATTTCTTGATAATCGATTTCAGATGAGCGCGGTCGATATTCGCCTGGGAAAGTACCGGAGGATCGCCATAGCCAATATAGCTGGGGGGAGCGCCAATCAATGTCTGAATAGAATGAGGCGCAGTAAGATTCGCACATTCGATAATGACTGCGGCTTCCTCATCATCGCTGCCAAGAAGAATCTTTGCAAGCTCCTTAGCGGTATAGGTTTTGCCGGTCCCGGTAGGACCCATAAGGAAAAGAGAGCCGATCGGGCGTTTGGGGTCTTTAAGCCCCGAGTAGTAAATACTGAGACGCCTTACGATGTGTTCTATCGCTCTCTCCTGCCCCACGACAAGATTTTTCAATTGGCCTTCAATGTTTGAAAGCCATTCGGATCTCTTTTTCGTGTTTACGGTAATGACATAGTCTTCAATCTCGTTACGAATTTCTTTAAGTCGTGCTTTCTTTTGCGCTTCATTCATACCTACCACCTCTTTACCTTACATTAGCTGGGGGGCTTAACCACTCTTTTCTCACAAATTCTCGTTCAATCCATTCGATGGCCTTCTGGCCGTCGAAGTCTCTAAACAAGAGAAGCCATGCCTCTTTCTTTTTCTTGGCATCAGGTCGATAGTTATACATTCTCACCACTTCACGTATCTCCCCCTCGACCAGATGCTTCTCCACGGTAAATTCTAGATTAAAGAACCCCTGAAAAAGTTTCCCACTCTTTCCGATATGGGGCCTCGTGACCTCAATTGCCTCTTGTGGCGTCAGGTTAACATATATAATATGGTAGGCTTCGTGCTTCTCGCTATAGGGTTCCCAACGATCTGTGGGGTACATATTCGATTTATCATTCGAACCATCTCGAAACTCGGGATAATATGATGAAGTCCCAAAAACCACCCTATCGGTTTCTTTCTGGAAAAAGAGGTGTTTCTCTTCTTCGAACTCTTTTTCGACTTCTTTCTTGCTTTCTTTCCCAAAAGTCACTACCTCCAAAGATACCATCAAAATTGTAAAAGTGCCGTTTAAGCTATCGTATCACAAAAACTCCGAAAATTGCAACCAAGAGAAATAGAGAACTAGAACCATCAGCTTAATAGGCAATCTTAGTCCTAGAGCCCTAGAGACAAATAAAGGCCCCATGATGTAAATCGTGGGGCTTAAATGTGCTATGGTACGAGAAAATTATAGCAACTACTCGTCCGGATAAAATCCTTCCGGAATTGGCAGTGAAACAAGGTGAGCTTCCTCGTAAGGTCGTACGTCTTTTCCATAGACAACCCATGTGCGCAGACGGGTCTCTACGTGTGAAAGCACCAAGGGCGAGCCGATTTCCTTATCCACGCGCAACATTTCGAGCTCCTCGCTCGTAAAGGGCCGAATTCGAAACAAGTCGCTACCCGCAGGGTCACCAATGAATTGTTCCAAGTCTTTCAAGGTTGCGCCATACCTTGGCTCCATAAACCATGTGGCCTTTCCGCGCTCCAGAAACCAAGCCGCTTCGCCGGCAACGCCAAGGCCTATCTTGCCGTCTAGAAACGGCATCGCAACGCACCCCTCACAATTCGGAAGCACCAAGTCATAAAAATAATTCATTCCTTTGTGGTTTTTGTCGGACTGCTTGGCTCGTTTTGCATATTCTTTGTAACCCTCTTGATGGCACGGCTGATTAGGATTTTCTAAGCGGCTAAGATCTCCACCGGCAAGTATGCGCGCGATAAGCAGTTCGGCCGCAGATTCAATCGGCGTACCATACGCGTTAACG
>JAHCSD010000106.1 GCA_018609185.1 Patescibacteria group bacterium | reverse complement strand
GACCTCTTGCAGAATAAGATTCGTCGCGAGATTTTCAAATTTTGAGCGAAACGAAGCGGAAAATTATGAAGCAATGCTAAAGTATTGTTGAATAATTTTCAGCAAGTTGCAGCCAAAATTTGGGAATCGCAGCAGAAAAATTATTCTGCGAGAGGTCTATAGTACAAAAGGGATGAATATATTCATCCCTTTTTATTTCGTATAAACTGAGTGGTGCTTGCAATAGCATATGCTGCAAGCCCAAAGCAAATTCCTACACCGGTGGCAAAAATAATATTTCCTATCAAATAACGTACAAGAAGAACGTCCCAGTCAATAAAGAGATTAAGAAATTCAGCGAGATTCGAGGGCGGCGTGAATGACGCGCCCGTTACATATGAACCTATCCACACGCTTATTCCAATGATAAATGGTGCGGTGATCGGATTTGCAAAGGAGATCGCCGCAATAGAGGCAAGCCGATTAACTCTGATGATACCCGCAATGAATAACGCAATGAATATACCCAATCCCATTGTGGGGAGGATACCGATAAAGATACCAAGAGCCGCGCCATACGCAATACGGCTTGGAGAATCATGTTGAAGGAATGCTTCTTTGATCTTTCGCGCCCATTTCTTACAAAATCTCCACACATTCACACCGCCAATCTTTTTCAAAGATCATAGTTTGTTTATAGTCCTTCGAGCATATCGGCAACTTTCTTGCCTAATTCTTCGAGTGTGTGGTCAGTTTTGATTAAATAAGGAATGTTTCCCAGTTGACCTATTGCCCTAACACTATCTTTTGTCTCAAGGTTACTTAAAACGAGAACGGGAATCCCCTTCGTGGCCGGGTTTTCCTTGATCTTCTCCAACATCCCAATTCCGTCAAGCTTTGGCATAACGATGTCTGAAATAATTAAGTCGGGCCTGTAGCCCCCCAGCTTCTTCAGCCCCTCTTCTCCGTCTCCTGCGGTTTTTACTTCATACCCCTCGTCCCTAAAGTAAAAACTGAGCGATTCAACCGCTATCCTATCGTCATCAACAATAAGTATTTTTTTCTTCATATTCATAATGGTGTTCGAGTCCTAGAGCCCACCCCGCGTTCCTTTGCAATAGGAAGGCGAATCGTAAATGTGGTACCCTCCCCCTTCTTACTTTCGACCAAAAGCTCTCCGTTCATACGGATAATTAATTGCTGAGCAAGCCAAAGCCCAAGGCCCGTACCTTCAATGTCCGGGTGCGCGCGCCAGAACTTCGTAAAGAGTTTCAAGAGCTCTTCTTTTGTCATTCCTATACCGGTATCCTGCACGCGCGTCTCAAGCCAATCCCCTTTACGGACAATACTCACCTCGACCCTTCCGTCCTCGCGGTTAAATTTAATTGCGTTTGAGATAAGGTTAGAAAATACCTCTTTGAGCCGTTCGCTGTCTCCAAGAACAAAGGGGAACTTCTCTTCTGTGTCGTGAGTAAGCGCTACGTGTATCCCTTTCCGTTCTGCTTCAGGTTTAAACTGAAGCATAATATCTTCAATTATAGAAATAAGGTCAGTAGGGTGAACAGAAATCTGTATGGTTCCGCTCTCAAGCCTTGCGACATCCAAAAGATCAGAAACAAGACGCGTGAGCGCATCAGAAACATGCCCGACCAACTGCATGGTCCGCTTAAGCGGCTTGGGGGTTTTCTTTTGAAGGTCTTTATCGCTAGAAAACTCGCCCACAGCCCACTTAAGGTGGGTGATGGGGGCTTTCAACTCGTGCGCGGCAACAAACACAAATTCGTCTTTCAGGCGTGCGAGTTCCTTTGCCTGTTTGATCTCGCGCTTCGAAGTTTCTTCGAGTTTCCTCGTGCGTTCCTTAACCCGCAACTCAAGGGTCTGGGCGTAGGAAGAAAGTTCAGCTGACTGATTTCGTATCGTACGGGAAGCGCGCCACACAATCACAAAAAGGAGAACATACAGAAGAAGGAGTCCCCCGGAAATACGTATCGCCATTTCTTGTTGGGTTTCCTCAACCTGCTTTTTGAGCAACCCAACGCGCGAAACAATGTATGCCACTCCCGCAACATCTTCCGAGGCGCCAAAGGTTATAGGGACTGCCTGGATAAATGCTTCCTTTACTCCGAGGATTTCTTGTTCTTCTGGTACGAGGCTTTCAAATCGGGCCGTGGCACGCCTTCGGGAAAGCGCAAACTGCACGTCGCTATTACCCGCAAAACTTGTACCAAGAGATTCTTCGGGTTCAGTATATATTACCTCCCCGGATGAATCCGTAATAAAGATACGGAGCACCCCCCGGATATCGAGGCTCTCGATAAATCGCTCCATCCGATCTCGTCTTTGGGGCATGATAGGTGCGGCCGCAAAATCCTCTTCAAGAAGAATGCTGTTTGCGTTTCGATTAACAAACACCACGGTTTCGCTTTCCTTTTCTCTTATGGTGAAGCCTTCCAGAGCCGGACGCACGGTTGAAATAACCACATATCCAATAATAACGAACGCGACCAGACTTAAAAGAGAGAATTCTATGAGGAGAAGATTCCCCCTTGGCCGTTCTTCGCTCAAGGAAATGTTAGTTTCAGGGGAAGTCTTTTTATTGTGTGGGATTGTTTTCACTATTCTTGAATTACGACGCCAATTTTTTGAGGTCAGCTATTCTAAGGGCAGTACGCGCACGCCTCCGGTAATCGTTGCTTCGTCATCCTTAACGGCTTGGGTGTGGTCATGATACGGAAACGTGCCTGTCTTAATAAATGTATAGGAAAATGATTCTTCGGGCAGAAGATCTGACAAAGGGTCAAAATCAGGAAGCCCGGTATGGGTGGGGTGAGGATCTGATGAAGGCCAGTGAAGCACCGGATCATTATTGATCCACGTGATGGTGTCTCCAACCGTTATCGTAAGTATTTTAGGGATAAAGCCATTATTTTCTATAGAAACAATATGGGTCTTGGGTTGATA
>JAHCSD010000010.1 GCA_018609185.1 Patescibacteria group bacterium | reverse complement strand
TGGCGGGTTCAGCTTAAATTTGTAGCGTCTTCTAATTTTGTTGCCGTGGATGATCAACATATAGGAAGACAGCTTTTGCACTGGAACATTCTTCAAAACAAACGGGCGCATTACCCGATCGTGGATACAAGCCAGGACGCATCATTCGACTATGTTACGGTACTCATAGACAATCCAGATGATCTCGCAAGCACATTTAACCTGTATGGCATTGCCGACCGACTATATGATGAAGTCCTAAGCTCTTCTCTTACTGCTCCAATCAGTTTTACGAAGCGAGGCGTTCCTGGTTTTCCCGTCACTTGGCACGGCCTTAGTAATCTATTTTTTCTTTCTTCCTGGTACAAAGATACCGAAAGTTTTGATGATGGCACAGGGTTTTATTTTGCCAACGTTACTGCAAACAACACTTCTGACTATAATCTCGAAACCACTGCTGATTCCACAAACAATAACAAGTTTAGGTGCGTAGACATGAATGGGCTTATCTTTATGGACGCGCTTTTAGGAGACGTCACCACTAATCAGCCCGGAGACCCCAATAACCTTCCTTCTAATCCAAACTATGCCTCCTACCACTGGTCATGCACCCCCTACCACCATACCATTGTAGTGTCCCCCGTGTATGATACCGGGTATACGGGGGGTGTATCATACAACACCATCCTCTGGGACGGAGTACCCGCCTCAAACCAGCGGAGATCCGTCCAGCTCCAGCTTGCCACCTCCAACGACCCCGCAGGCCCCTGGACCTACTACGGCTGGAGGGCGGGCAACTGCAACACCAGTGAATCTTACTGGTTCGGCACGGGACAGGGAGGCCCCGGCAGCCCCATGGAGATCAGATGCTACGACCAGCACACCAACCATAGATACTACCGATACAAACTGATGATGTTCTGCGAACCCATTGGAACCTGCCCCACCGACGGAGACACCGCACCACGCGTAGACGAAGTACGTATCAACTATTCGCCGTAACGTACGAATCCAACTTTTTAAGACCCGTAGAGCACTCGAGTGTTTTTTCGTCAACACTCGGTGTGGAAACGGGTCATCTTTGTTTATTCTGTTCATCTCGTAATTCAAGGTTATGTACGAGATCCGATGAACGAGGTTTAACCTCGTTCATCAGGAAGAAACAAACGCCTCAATCGATTGAGGCGTTTAAGATAAATGTGCAACACCGAGTGTTGCACAGTGTTGCCGAAGAGACAACCGAAGAGAACATGTTGGCACAGAACGACATGTTGACACCATTGCCCTCCTTTGTTATGTTTATTAATTGTGTTAAGGTATCGTTAGTTTCGCCTCGTCATTTTTTCAGCCTGAGGCTGATCCGCCTCTGGCGGAAATTTGACCGAGCGGAGCCGGGTACAGTACTGTACCCGTCGGAGCGAGAGAATATGCCGACCATAAATCAACTTACAAGACGTCCGCGAAAGAAGTTTAAAGGAAGGGCAAAAAGCCCTGCTCTTAAATTTGCATTTAACATCGAGAAAAACCGTCCCTCTCCTTTTAATTCCCCGTTCAAACGAGGCGTGTGCGTAAAGGTGACAACAGTAACCCCCACAAAACCAAACTCGGCGCTTCGCAAAGTTGCGCGCGTCCGTCTTACCAACGGCATGGAGGTAACCGCATATATCCCCGGTGAAGGTCATAATCTACAGGAACACTCGGTGGTCATGATTCGTGGAGGGAGGGTGAAGGATTTACCCGGTGTGCGATATCATATAGTGCGGGGAGTCCTTGATACCAGTGGGGTTGACGGACGGAAGCAGAAACGGAGTAAATATGGAGCCAAAAAAACATGAACAACGGGACACGAATAACCACTAATATTAACACTAATGGCCACTAATTCTTGTTCACTATTTCGTGGTACTTCGTGTTGGTATTCGTGGTGCTTAGTGTAATTTAATTTATGAGAAGGAAGAAAAAAGTATTACGGCCAATTGAACCCGATATTAAATACGGAAACGTCCTTGTTTCTAAATTTGTTAATTATATTATGCTTGGTGGAAAGAAAAGTATTGCGAACCGCATTGTGTACGATGCGTTTGATGTGGTTGCCGAGAAAACAAAAAAAGACCCCATTGAAGTCTTTGACCTGGCCCTGAATAACGCCGGTCCTTTGATGGAGGTAAAGTCAAAACGGATTGGCGGCGCGACTTATCAGGTTCCGATGGAAGTAAGGGGAGACCGCAAAACCTATCTTTCGATGCGATGGATTCTTGGCGCAGCACGTGCCAGGAAAGGTAAACCCATGAAAGAGAGACTGGCGGCAGAGCTTATTGCGGCATCAAAAAATGAGGGAGACGCGGTAAAGAGGAAGGAAAATACTCACCGAATGGCTGAAGCGAACAGGGCTTTTGCTCATTTTGCTCGTTAAGGGCTTTGTCCAAGAGGCCGAGCTCGAAGAGCGAAGGCTGATTGGTTACAAAACCTTACCCCGTTAGATGAGCGAGCTCTACGAGCTCTATCTAACGGGGTGCTCACTGTTCTAACAACTCAACGGCATTCTTCGAATTTGTTTCGTTGAGAACATTGGCATGCCCAGGCAGTACCCAATTGAACGTGTACGAGATATCGGCATCATTGCCCATATTGATGCCGGGAAAACCACCGTTACTGAACGAGTGCTTTTTTATACCGGAATATCGCACAAAATTGGGGAGGTCCATGAGGGCGAGGCAATTATGGACTGGATGGAACAAGAACGCGAGCGCGGAATTACCATAACGTCTGCCGCCACCACCTGTTTTTGGCTTCCACTTGAATTTAAGGTGGGGGACCGGCCGGCATCAGAAGAAGACAGAAAGAATAATGAATATCGAATTAATATTATTGATACTCCGGGGCACGTTGATTTTACGGTTGAGGTAGAGAGGTCACTCCGCGTGCTCGATGGCGGGGTCGTGGTGTTTGACGGAGTTGCGGGCGTGGAGCCCCAATCGGAAACCGTATGGCGGCAGGCAGATCGCTATAACGTCCCCCGTATTTGTTTTATTAATAAATTAGACCGAACCGGGGCAAGTTTTGATAAAAGCCTTGAGTCTATCCGCTCGCGGCTTAATCGTAATGCCATCCCCATCCAGCTTCCCATAGGAGAAGAACAGAATTTTTCAGGAGTAGTGGATCTCCTTGAAATGAAAGCTCTATTGTTTAAGGGGGATCAGGGAGAAGAGGTGCGCTACGGCGAGATCCCCGCGGAACTTAAGGCGCAGGCAGGTGTGGCGCGCACCGAACTTATTGAAAAAATTGCTGAGCAAGACGAGAAGCTCCTCGAGAAATACGCGGCCGGGGAGGAAATTACCACGGGTGAGTTGCGAGAAGTGCTTCGAAGGGCCGTAATCTCCTATGAAATTATTCCGGTACTTTGCGGAAGTGCGCTCAAAAACAAAGGGGTTCAGCCCCTGCTTGATGCCATTGTATATTATCTGCCCAGTCCCGGAGACCTGCCTCCGGTGAAGGGGATTGATCCAAAAACTAATAAAGAAGTAACGCGGGAACCAAAGGACGACGGGTCGTTTTCAGCCCTTGCATTCAAGGTGGCAACCGATCCTTTTGTGGGGCAGCTTACGTATTTTCGGGTATATTCAGGCACGCTTAAGAAGGGTTCTTATGTAGAAAACGTTTCTCAGCGCCAAAAAGAGAGGATTGGCCGAATATTACGGATGCATGCAAATGAGCGGGAAGAGGTAGACGAGGTATATGCGGGCGACATTGGCGCGGCCGTGGGGCTCACACATACCACGACCGGAGACACGCTTGCCGATCCTGCGAGTCCCATCATCCTTGAGAAAATAATTTTTCCCGAACCGGTTATCTCGCTTCGTATTGAGCCCAAATCAAAGGCAGATCAGGAGAAAATGGGAACGGCCCTTAAGAAATTATCCCAGGAAGATCCTACCTTCAGAATAAGATCAGACGAAGAAACGGGAGACGTGATTATTTCTGGCATGGGGGAGTTGCATTTGGAAGTGATTGTAGATAGAATGTTAAGAGAGTTTAAGGTGGGGGCAAATATTGGAAAACCGCAGGTTGCCTACAAAGAGACCATTCGCGAGGAAGCAGAGGCCGAAGCAAAGTATATCCGCCAGTCAGGGGGGAGAGGCCAGTACGGACATGTATGGTTACGGGTTGAACCGCTTGAGCGAGGGGCCGGATTTGAATTTGTTGATGCGATTAAAGGCGGTACCATCCCTCAAGAGTTTATTCCTGCGGTCCAAAAAGGGGTTAAGGAAGCGCTGGGAAAAGGTGTGCTTGCCGGATACCCGCTCGTGGATTTGAAAGCAACGCTTTACGACGGTTCGTTTCACGATGTTGATTCTTCTGAATTTGCATTCAAAATTGCAGGATCCATGGCATTACAGGAAGCCGTCAAAACCGCGAAACTCGTGCTTCTTGAGCCGATTATGAAGGTGGAGGCCGTAACTCCGGAAGACTTTTTGGGGGACGTTACGGGGGACCTTGCTTCAAAACGTGCTAAAATAGAGGATGTAGGAGAGCGGCTTGGAATAAGAGTAATTGATGCCAAGGTTCCTCTCTCTGAAATGTTCGGGTACGCCACACAAATTCGTTCTATGACCCAGGGAAGAGCTTCGTATACTATGGAGTTTGAGAAGTATGAGGAGGTCCCTAATAATATTGCACAGGAGATTATTGAGGGCAAGAGACAATAAGGGCTTTGTCCAAGAGCACGAGCCAAAGGCGAAGCGGGATTGGGTGCAAAACCTTACCCCATTAGATAGAGCTCACAAGCTCGCTCATCTAACGGGGTGCTCAACTTTCTAACATCTCAGCTGCGCTTTCGGGCTTGCCTCGCTGAGAAAATTGGCATGGATTTTACTTCAATAAAAGACATATTAGAAAAAGAGAAGTCAAAGGTTATTATTTTTGAAAGTGGGAAGCCATCTTATGTGTTGCTGCCTATAGAGGAATACAGGGCTTTGGTTGCAGTAAAACCATCCCAAGAACCCCAATTTCCCACCGAATCCCTAACCGAAGAACATCTTAATGAAGAACTTCAAGAAAACAGCACTTCATTCGGTGTTCAAGATACGGCTTTATCGTTTAACAGGGAAGGCGCGGAAGAACGGGCGAGAACCCACACTATTAAACTGGAAGATTTACCGTTTTAATTCCGGCCTTGCCGGGAATCCTCGACTTCATCGGGACCATTGCTTCTCAAAGCCTTGACCCCGTTAGAAGTATTGAGATTAAATAATGTTCTTGGGAGAGATAATAGCCATTTTTTAAAAATGTACTTGAAATTTACAAAAAAACTTCTAACGGGGTTGACTAAATATGTTGAGGTGTATAAAATATATGTTGTTATTAAATAACTCTAGGGTATAGCCAATAGGGTATAGGGTATAGTCAGCGAAACCCTAAACCCTAACCCCTAAACCCTAACCCCTAGTATATGGCCGAGAAATTCGAACGAACAAAGCCACACGTAAACGTCGGTACCATTGGTCACGTGGACCACGGTAAGACCACTCTTACCGCGGCAATGTTACACGTGTTTAAGCTGGCGGGGTATTCTGCCTCAGAAAAATCAGTTGATCAAATTGATGCTGCTCCCGAAGAGCGAGAACGAGGTATTACCATTGCCACCTGTCACGTGGAATATGAGACAGAAAAGCGGCATTATGCGCATATCGATTGTCCCGGGCACGCAGACTATATCAAGAACATGATTACCGGAGCCGCACAGATGGATGGAGCTGTTTTGGTGGTATCAGCCGCTGACGGCCCCATGCCCCAGACGCGGGAACACATTCTTCTTGCGCGACAAGTAGGGGTTCCTTCGATCATCGTGTTTCTTAATAAAGTAGACCAAGTGGACGATCCAGAGCTTATTGACTTAGTAGAAACCGAAGTACGGGAGCTTCTTACAAAATATGAATTTGACGGAGAAAAAACACCCGTGATTCGAGGTTCGGCACTCAAGGCGCTTGAAGTTAAATCAGCCGACGACGAAGCGGCAAAGCCTATTATGGAGCTGGCGAATGCCTTGGATGAATTTATTCCGGATCCCGTGCGCGATGTGGATAAACCGTTTCTTATGGCGGTTGAGGACGTCTTTAGTATTGAAGGACGAGGGACGGTTGCTACAGGAAGAATTGAACGCGGCATTGTCAAAGTAAACGAAGAGGTAGAGTTAGTCGGCATCAAGGACACCACCAAGACGGTGGTTACCGGCGTGGAAATGTTTAACAAGTCGCTTGACGAAGGACGCGCGGGAGACAACGTGGGATTGTTACTTCGGGGGTGGAAAAAAGAGGATATCGACCGTGGCCAGGTTCTCGCAAAACCCGGTTCTGTTACCCCTCATACGGAATTCGAAGCAGAGATGTATGTGTTAAGTAAAGAGGAAGGCGGGCGGCACACCCCATTCTTCACGGGATACAAGCCCCAGTTTTATTTCCGAACAACTGATGTAACGGGTGGGGTAACCTTGGCTGAAGGAACCGAGATGGTAATGCCGGGAGACACCACGACCTTTTCTGTGAAACTTCTTTCACCCATTGCCATGGAAGAGCAACAGCGGTTTGCAATCCGTGAAGGCGGGCATACGGTTGGCGCAGGGGTGGTGACGAAGATAGTGAAGTAATGAGATTACAGACTACAGACCACAGACTACTGCAACGAAAACGGAGCCGTAGACTGTAGACGGTAGACTGTAGACAGATTTTGGCGGAGCCAAAAGAAGAGGAAGTAAAACCAAGGATACGGATAAAGATCAGGGCATATGATCATAAAATTATTGATAACAGTGCTCGTCAGATTGTAGATACGGTGCTTCGAAACGGTGACCAGGTTATTGGTCCCGTTCCTCTTCCTACCGAGATGAAAAAGTACACGGTAAATAAATCTACGTTTGTTCATAAAGATTCAAGGGACCAGTACGAGCTGCGCATTCACAAACGCCTTATCGACATTGTTAATCCAAACTCTAAGACGATTGACGCGTTGACCAATTTAAACCTTCCGGCCGGTGTAGACATAGAGATAAAGATGTAATTTTGACTCAATTTGAAAAAACTTTTTTAAATTGAATATAGACAATAATCGGTTAGCCATCATTATAAATTCGGGGCTAGGCCTCGTTTTTTTGTGAGATTGTCCCAAGAGCGCAAGGCGGAGCCGAAGCGCGATTGGTTAACAATTCACTACCCCGTTAGATGAGCGAGCTTGTGAGCTCTATCTAACGGGGCGCTCAATTTTGCAACCGCTCGCGTGGCTCGCGGGCAAAAGTAGCATGAAGTTTATTCTTGGCAAAAAATTAGGGATGTCCCAAGTATTTAGCGAAGACGGTCGAGCGGTCCCTGTTACCGTAATCGAGGCGGGTCCTTGTGTGGTTACTCAAGTAAGAACTCAAGAGAAAGACGGATATGATGCAATCCAAATAGGACTAGGCGTTAAAAAGAAAGTCTCAAAGCCCCTTGAGGGGCATTTTAAGGAGCTTGAGAAGTTTAGATGGGTGAGGGAGTTTAGAATTTCCGTCGAAAGCGAGAAGGGCAAGAAAGAAGAAAAGCAGGGGGGGAAAGATTTAAAGAGGGGGGATAAGATAGACGTATCTGTGTTTGAAGAAGGAGAAAAAGTGAAAGTGAGCGGGATTTCAAAAGGAAAGGGGTTCCAAGGGGTGGTGAAGCGCCATGGATTTCATGGAGGGCCGGCAAGCCACGGTCAAAAACACACGTTACGGGCGCCCGGTTCGATCGGATCCGCATTCCCCGAAAAAGTATTCAAAGGGATGAAAATGGCAGGAAGAATGGGAAGCGAGCGCGTTTCGACCAAAAACCTTCGAGTAGTCAAAATTGACCCAGAGAATAATCTGATTGCAGTAGGGGGTGCCGTGCCCGGGAACCGAGGATCGTTGATTGAGATACGAAGTGTTGAGTGAATTGTAAGGTAGAGGCCCGTGAAAAGACGTGGTCGAAATCCCCAGCGAGGATTTCGCCACTCTTCTCTCGGCGCTGCTCTCCGCCTTCGGCGGAACCATGCCCGCAGCGCCTCCGAGACGCTTTTCAGAACCTCTACCTTACAATTCTTTGCAGTATTCGGGTCATTCGGATGAATTCCCATGTTAGTGTCGCATTTTGAAAAATAAAAAAGCCCCCAAGCAAGCTCAAGGGCTCTGACTGACAATGTCAATTCTTCGAACGTGCTCTTATCGCAGGAAGGAAGCACACCGCAGAGATTACAACCAAAGCGAGAACCGCAAGAAATAGCACTGCAGGCGTGATACTTCCAACTAACGGTTGTGGGTAGTGCTTCGCAAGAAGTCCCACAATTATCGCCATCGCACCCAGAAAAAGAGAGATTCGTACCGGTGGGAATGGACTCCGCATCTTTTTCACCTCCTTTCATTTGGTTGATTTTTCTACCTAGTATGATAGCATATTCCTAAATTCCTGTCAAGTTTTTTTCTGCGTAATTCTGCGTGAAGTTCTGCGTCTGCCCTGAGTTTATCGAAGAGTGATTCTGCGGTGTTTTTATAACACGAAGATAAAAATACAATGAAAATAAAGGTTTACAACCAAGAAGGAAAAGAAGTGGGGTCGGCTGAATTACCGGCCGGGATTTTCGAAGTGAAGGTGAATATGGATTTGGTACATCAGGCGGTAGTTACGCAAATGGCAAATGCGAGGCCGGTGATTGCCCATACAAAGGGGAGGGGCGAGGTGCGAGGCGGGGGAAGGAAGCCCTGGCGGCAGAAGGGCACGGGCCGCGCGCGGCACGGTTCTATTCGATCTCCCATTTGGCGAGGCGGTGGCGTGACGTTTGGTCCTACGAGTGACCGTAATTTCAAAAAAAAGATTAATAGTAAAATGAAACGGAAAGCACTTTTCATGTCACTGTCTTCAAAAGCAAAAGACGGAGAAATTATTCTTTTAGACGAATTAAAGCTTGCGGGTCCTAAGACAAAAGAGATGGCGAAAATTTTGGTAAATTTGACAACTGACAACAGACAACTGACAACTGATAAAACATTAGTTTTAATTCCGGAAAAAGACGAAGGAGTTACGAGAGCAAACCGTAATATTCCTACCACAAAGACTCTGCGAGCCGACTCCTTGAATGTACTTGATGTTTTGAGTTATAAATATGTATTAATGCCCAAGGCAAGTATAAAGGTAATAGAGAGTACCTACTTAAAATAAATAAGGGCTTTGTCTAAATTTGCGAGCCTGTAGGCGAAGAAAATTTAGTAACAAAACTTTACCCCATTAGATGAGCGAGCTCTGCGAGCTCTATCTAACGGGGTGCTCAATATTCTAACATCTCAGCTTCATCCTTCGGATTTGCTTCGCTGAGAACATTGGCATGGGATTTTTCGATCGTTTTAAAAAATCAAAAGAAACAGAAACAAAACCAGGAAAAAAGCCTTCAGAGAAGGCTACTCAAGCGAGTTCACCTCAACTTAGGAGTGCGAGCGGGGAAGTAAAAAAATCAAAGAAGAAGACGGGGCTTGCAACCTTTGCAAAGTCGGATCTGGGGAGAGCGCCTCAAGTCATTATTCACCCCTTGATTAGCGAGAAAGCAACTGAATTAAATACGCGTGATCAATATGTATTTAAGGTAAAAAATGAGACGAATAAGGTCGAAATCAGAAAAGCAATTTCGCGTATCTACGGCGTAACCGTAACCGGAGTCCGCATCATTAATCTTCCTAGAAAAAAGAAACGACTTGGGAGATTTCAAGGTTATAAATCGGGGTACAAGAAAGCAATGGTGAGTTTAAAGAAAGGAGATAAGATCGAGTTGTTACCACATTAAGGGCTTGGCCCGCGAAGACGAGCCAGAATGGCGAAGTCTAAGCGGCTGCCAAACCTTACCCCGTTAGATGAGCGAGCTCTGCGAGCTCTATCTAACGGGGTGCTCAATTGTTGCAACCGCTCGCGTGGCTCGCGGGCAAAATTGGCATGAAACAACACAAACCTACAACTCCAGCACGGAGGGGGATGAGGACGGTAGATTATTCCGGGCTTACCAAAACCAAGCCACATAAGCCTCTTACTCGCTATGTAAAAAGAAGGGCGGGACGAAGCGCTTCGCTTGGAAGGATTACCGTACGTCACAAAGGCGGGGGATACAAACGGAAATATCGAAACGTTGATTTTAAGCAGGATAAGATAGGCATCCCCGCAAAGGTTGTTTCCATTGAATATGATCCATCTCGTTCTGCCTTTATATCCTTGTTAAGTTATCGGGACGGAGACAAGCGTTATATCCTGGCACCCGACGGGCTGAAAGAAGGAGATATTATCGTGTATCAAGAAAAGGGAGAGTTAAAGCCGGGGAATCGTATGATGCTTAAGCATGTCATGGTGGGAACACCTGTCTATAATGTTGAGCTTATCCCGGGAAAAGGGGGAAGCATTGTTCGTTCGGCGGGGTCTTCTGCCCAAGTCCTTACTAAAGATAGTGGTTTTGTTCATCTCCAGCTTCCTTCGGGCGAAATTCGCATGGTCCCCGAAGATTCATTCGCGAGTATTGGCCAGGTTTCCAATCCAGAGCATAGTCTTGAAGTCGTGGGGAAAGCAGGAAAGAATAGGAAAAGGGGCGTGCGACCTACCGTACGGGGTTCAGCCATGAATCCTGTTGACCATCCTCACGGAGGGGGCGAGGGTAGAAGCCCCATAGGACTTAAACATCCAAAAACCCCATGGGGTAAAATCGCCTTCGGGGTGAAGACCAGAAAAAAGAGAAAATATTCGGATAAATTTATTATAAAAGGACGAAAAAAAAGAAAACGCAAGTAAGCGACCCCAATATTCGAATGACATCCGAATGATCCGAATAAAAAGACGACGAAGTTCTATTCGGGACATTCGGGTGAAAGATTAGGGTCATTCGGGTCGCAATGATGATATGACAAGGTCATTAAAGAAGGGTCCATACGTGGACGAAAAATTATTGAAAAAGATTTCTGATCTGAAGTCCGGTGAAGCAGGGGTTATTCGAACATGGTCGCGCGCTTCAACCATAACTCCTGAAATGATTGGATTTACACTAGGAGTTCATAACGGAAAGGAGCACATTCCTGTGCATGTAAGCGAAGAAATGGTAGGACACAAGTTGGGAGAATTTGCCCCCACACGGAAGTTTATGAGACATGGAGGAAAGATCCAGGCAGAAATAGAACGTAAAGCACGAGAAAATAAATAATATGAAGGTAAAAGCCAAATTAAAATACTTGCGTATGTCGCCTCGTAAGGTACGGCTGGTAGCAGATGTTATTAGGGGTCTTGATGTGAAAGAAGCCGAAGAGCAGCTTCGTTTTGTGGGCAAGCGCAGCGCAGCGCCGATCCACAAGTTGCTTCTTTCCGCAGTCGCGAGCGCCGAGAATCAGGGTCTCGAAGCTTCAAATCTTTATATCAATTCTTTTGTAGTAGACGGAGGCCCCACGCTTAAACGATACCGGCCAAGAATGGGCGGACGGGCAAACGAGATCAGAAAGAGGACGAGCCATATTGTTCTTACGCTTGAAGAGCGGACGCCCACAAAGAAAAAAAGAAAAGCAGCGGCGAAAAAGCTTCAAAAACCAAATGCAGTTGTAAAAGAAGATACAAAAGAACAAGATACATCAGAAAAACCAGAAAGACACTTTCGAGCTCCAAAAGAAGAAGGGATTTCTCCAAAAGTTCCCGGGTTTGTAAAAAGGGTATTTAGAAGAAAATCAATATAACTATGGGTCAAAAGGTTCATCCAATAGGGCTGCGAGTGGGTATTATAAAAAATTGGAGCTCACGGTGGCTCAATATAAAAGATTATAAGAATTACTTGAAAGAGGATTATCGCATCCGGAAGTTTGTGTTAGATACATTGGGGAGACCTGCCGCAATTAATCGGGTTGATATAGAGCGTTCTCATAATATGATGAACATTATTATTCATACCGCTCGCCCCGGCCTGCTTATTGGTCGTGGAGGAACCGGTATCGAGGACCTCAAACGGGTACTTGAGCAGAAAGTTCTTAAGGCAAGAAAAGGAAAGGAGATGCGCATTGAGATCCAGGAGATACGAAATCCCACCGCTCACGCAAGAATTGTTGCGATTGGTATTGCGGAGCAACTCGAGCGAAGGCTTCCCTTTCGGTGGATTATGAAGCAAGCCCTTGAAAAAACCATGGCAAATACGAAAGAGGTGAAAGGGGCAAAAATTCTGGTAAAGGGAAGGCTCGGCGGGAAGGAAATGGCGCGCACCGAGTGGATGAGAGAAGGGCAAATGCCTCTTCATAATCTTCGCGCAGACATTGATTATGCGTACATAAACGCTAATACGACGTGGGGTGTTATTGGGGTGAAGGTGTGGATTTATAAAGGTGAGGTGTTTGAGTAGGGGCTTGGCCCAAGAGCCCGCCCGAGGCGGGTGATTGGCTGCCAAACCTTACCCCATTAGATAGAGCTCGCAAGCTCGCTCATCTAATGGGGTGCTCGATTTTCTAACCGCTCGCGTGGCTCGCGGGCAAAATCGGCATGCTTCTACCGAAAAAAGTAAAACATAGAAAATGGCAGAAGGGGCGGGGGCGTACGAGAGGCGTTGCGACACGTACCGTTAAGCTTAATTTTGGAAGTTACGGGCTTAAGTCGTATGGGACGAAATGGGTTACTTCGCGCCAGATTGAAGCAGCAAGGCGTGTCATGACG
>JAHCSD010000105.1 GCA_018609185.1 Patescibacteria group bacterium | reverse complement strand
TATACCCAGTTTACGGTATGTTCCGGAGAAGATGTTTCATTCACTATCTGTATTACCTTTTTACGGACGTCAGACAGCAGTTGTTTGGATTCTCGAAGATATATGAATCCACGCGAGATGATATCGGGGCTTCCTTTCACTTTTCCCGTTTTTGAATCTACCATTACAATAATTACAAACATGCCTTCTTTTGCCATTTCTTGTCGATCCCGCAGCACCACGTTTCCGACGTCCCCGACGCCGAGGCCATCAACCATGACATAACTTGCAGGCACGCGCTCTCGCGTTACATTGATGCTGTTTTTGGTAAGGTTAACAACCTGTCCATTCAGGGGAATGGCAATGTTTTTTGCGGGAATGCCTACTTGTTCGGCGAGATCAGCGTGGTGGCGAAGCATAAAATAGTTCCCGTGAATGGGCATAAAGAACATCGGTTTCATAAAATTCATCATCATTTTAAGGTCTTCTTGGTGGGCATGGCCTGAGGCATGAATATCCATCATTCCATAATGAAATACTTTCCCCCCCTGGCGATAGATCCTGTCTTTCAAATCCTGCACCGAACGTTCGTTGCCGGGAACCACTGAGGAAGAAAATACAAACGTATCGTCTTTCCGAATAGAGACAAATTTATGCTCTTTATTCACAATCCGCATGAGTACCGCATTTCCCTCTCCCTGCGCCCCGGTGCAAAGAACCGCAATTTTTCCGGGTGGATATTTATTAATGTCTTTTACATTTACAAATATTCCTTTTTCTACTTTAAGGTATCCCAGTTTATGCGCAATTTCGAGATTGGTTTTCATGCTTCTGCCGTCAACTACCAGCTTTCTCCCGTACTTATGGGAAAGGGTAATAATTTGCTGGATTCGGGTAAACAGAGACGCAAAGGTTGCAATAACAATTCGCCCTTCGGTTTTTCTGAATATTTCTTCAAGATTATCCTGGATGACCTTTTCTGAAGTGGAGTGACCCGGCTTTTCGGCACCCGTGGAGTCAGACATAAGAAAGAGAACTCCTTCCTGTCCTATCCTTGACATTTCTCCGTAGTCCGCCGGCTCGTCTCCAATGGGGTTATTATCAAACTTAAAGTCTGCAGTATGCACTACGGTTCCCACAGGGGTCTTGAGTGCAACGCCCACCGTATCAAAAATATTGTGGTTTACATGGAAGAATTCTGCGCTCATGCTGCCCAGCCTTATCGTTTCTCCCTTTTTTATTACGTGGATTTCGAGAGGCTTGAGATTTGAAAATTCTTCCTGCCGTTTGAGGATTATACCGCGCGAGAGCGGTGTCGCCCAAATAGGCGGGTACTTAAGTTTTTCAATCAGATATGGAATTGCCGCAATATGGTCGTAGTGGCCGTGGGTTATAATAATTGCCTGAATGCGGTCTTCCTTTCCTTTGAGATACTCGATATTAGGGATGATATAATCAATTCCCGGCATGTCGTCTTCCGGGAACTGGATTCCCATATCGATTATCACAATATCCCGTCCGTATTCGATGAGCATCATATTTCGGCCGATCTCTTCAAGACCGCCGAGAGGTATTACGCGAATGTTATTAGGTGTTTTTCTTTTTGACATAATTAATTAAGTTGGTGCCCAGGGCGGGAGTCGAACCCGCACGGACTTGCGTCCATAGCGCCCTGAACGCTACATGTCTGCCAATTCCATCACCTGGGCTTACCCGGTGCCACAATTTCGAATAGCGCAGCTCGTTTTATGATAAAGGCATACCCATAAAATAATATATGTACTGAGTGCTCTTTCAAGTTGAGAAAACTCACGAAACTGATATATTTCGAAATTGTGGCACCGGGCTTGACTTTTTGTTTTGATAAATATATATTGTGTTGTTAGGCTTTAAAGGAGGTTGCTACGTTGGAAAAAGTTATATTCTTTTTCGTTGCGATTGGTGCATTGTGGCTCATGGCAGGAATCTGGGGATTGGATTATGTAGACAAACTTGAGCAGTTAAAAGAACGGAAAATCTTGAAATTTCTTTTTAAAATAATGGTAGTAGTTCTTGGCCCGGTCGGAGTTTTTGGAGCGTTAACCTATCTTGCGGAAGAAGGATATTTTGCAAACAAAGATGATTAGATCCCTAAACCAATGTTTGGGGATCTATTTTAATTTCTTTTTGAACGATTCGATAATAGGCACGGGCAATGGATCAATCCCCAGGCGTTCTGCAAGGATGCCGGAAAACGCAAGACCAAGAAGATTTGCCGTAACTATTCGTGTCAGTGAATTTTTGCCTTGAATTTTTATATGTTTTACCGGAATTCCTGTGGCTTTAATGATATTCGCAGTTAATCTAAATCGTTTTTTGGTTCGTGGGTGCTCGTTTTGGTCCTCAAGCATGATAACAAAGAGGCGCGAAAGCACGGCTTTGTGTGTCCGGGTAAGGAGAGTGAATGCGTTGAGTTCATTGTGGTTGAGTTCCGGAAACACATGGAATGACGCGGGGAGCTTCACGTTTTCATGAATATTGGTTTTCCACGAATAGGTGGCTGCACGTAGGCTAGACGATCCATAGATAAGGGGTATGCTTCTTGACCCTCGGAGAAGAGAGCCGAGGGATCGCGCGTGGCGAAGAAGTTTTTGTGGGGCAAGGTCGTTCTCGAGTTCGCGTGTTTCTTTTTGAATTACCGCGGGGAGAAATCCAAGCTTTACCACAAGTCCTATAAGTGTGCCGAACTGGTACCCCATCGCAAAACGTGGCTCTACACCTGTGGGGATTTTTGCAAGCGGCACCCCATCGCGGAGAGCAAATTTTTCGAGCGTTCCCCCGGTAGTTATGACAAATGTGGGGAGCCCCAATTTTTTTGCCTTTTGGTATGCATGTACGGCCTCCTCGGTATTTCCCGAATACGATACCACCACAACCACTGCGTTTGAGTTGGTAGCTTCGGGCGGAAGTCCATAATCTCGGTGGTTTACGACATGCAGATGTGTTCCCTGAAGCCGCGGGTCGCTTCGATGGAGATCATAGAGAAG
>JAHCSD010000104.1 GCA_018609185.1 Patescibacteria group bacterium | reverse complement strand
CGTCTTGGTGGTGGGGGAGACAGGAACAGGAAAAGATACGGTGGTCTATGGGCTTGCCAAAATGATTTATCAGGGCAAATCGCTCCCTGAAATTAAGCATAAACGCGTCATCAGGCTCGACGTAGACGGACTACTCGCGGGACTTAAAACCCCGGGAGAGATGTCAGAAAGGCTTATTGCGGTATTTAACGAAATGGTGCGGGCGCGAAACATTGTTCTCGTAATTGAAAATTTTGATCACTTTACCGGAGAAGACTATGGCCTCGGAAAAATTGACATCACAAGCATTATCGAACCCTATCTGGAGTCAAAACACCTCCAAGTCATAGGGATAACTGATGTGGATGGATTCCACCGAAGCATTGAACGCAATGCCGCTATTATGAAGACGTTTGAACGTGTGGAGATAAGGACCCCCAACGAAACCGAATCGATCCTTATCCTTGAAGATACCGTGCCCTCGATCGAACAAAAACACAATGTGTTTATCACCTATCCCACGGTGCGCGACACCGTGAAAAAAGCTACGCTTTATATTCAAGATGTGGGAATGCCGGAGCGCGCGATTAACCTGTTAGAAGAAACTGCGGTGTACGTCGCAAAACAAAAGGGTGAAAAGCTTGTTACGCCCGAAGATATTGATGCCGTGCTTACCGAACGCACAGGAATTCCGATGGGCAAGATGGCAGAAAAGGAAAAAGACGTTCTGATAAACCTCGAGGAAATTCTTCATCGTCGTCTTATCAACCAGGAGGAAGCGGTAAAAGCGGTTGCAGGCGCGATGCGTAGAGCCAGAACGGGACTTACGAGCACCAAACGACCCATAGGATCATTTTTGTTTCTAGGGCCAACCGGAGTAGGAAAAACAGAAACGGCAAAGGCGCTTTCCCAAGCCTATTTTGGCAACGAGAGAGCCATGATTCGCTTTGACATGTCAGAATATCAGGATCCCTCGGCCGTAAACAGGTTTTTGGGATCCGCTCAAATGGGTGCTGCGGGCTCCCTTCCTAAGGCGGTACGCGACAATCCGTTTTCCCTCATTCTTTTTGACGAAATCGCAAAAGCATATCCAAAAATACTCGATCTTTTTCTCCAAATACTTGATGAAGGATTCCTTACCGATGCCTTTGGCAAACGTGTGAATTTCCGAAACGCCATTATTATCTGTACCTCCAATGCAGGGGCAAACTTAATAAGGAAATCCGTACAGGAAGGCAAAAATCTCGGAACCCTTAAAGATGTAGTTCTTGATTATATCCAGGAGCAGGGGATATTTAGGCCCGAATTCCTCAATCGTTTTGACGGTACCATTGTGTATCAACCTCTCTCCCATGACCACCTCCTTCAAATCGCGGGGCTCATGCTTGAAGACTTGGCAGGGCGACTCAAAGAAAAAGATATTGCGTTCACCATCACACCGGAACTTAAAGAAAAAGTTGTAGAACTTGGCTACAAGCCGGAGTTTGGGGCGCGCCCCATGCGTAGAGTAATCCAGGAAAAAATTGAAGACATGATCGCAAAGAAAATCCTGAACGGGGAGATCAAACGAGGAGACACGGTCACGATATCTCCGGAGGAGATATCGTGATGAGAAAACATTGTCAAAGTTAAAACCTGTGGTACAATGAACGCATGTTAGATCAAAAACAAAAAGAAAAGATAATAAAGAAGTTTAAAACGCATGATAAAGACACGGGATCTTCCGAGGTGCAGGTTGCGTTATTAACCGAGGAGATACATCACCTTACCCTTCACCTCAAAAAACACCCAAAAGATAATCATTCGCGCAGAGGTCTTTTAAAAATGGTTTCAAAACGAAAAACCCTTATGGATTACCTCAAACGAGAGGTGCCCAGGAAATATAATAAAATAGCTAAGGAGCTTAAGTTGAAAAAATAACATGACAGTCATCAAACACAAAGAACAACGCGTTGGCGTGTTAATAGATGTACAGAATCTGTATCACTCTGCAAAAAATCTTTACCAAGCCCGGGTGAACTTCCGGGAAATTTTAAAAACAGCGGTTGCGGGAAGAAAGCTCATCCGTGCAATTGCCTATGTTATCAGCACAGAAAGCGGAGAAGAAAAGCAGTTTTTCGAGGCGTTAACGCGCCTGGGAATCGAAACAAAAACAAAGCCCCTAAAAACGTTTTATGGAGGAATGAAAAAGGCAGACTGGGACGTGGGCATGTCGGTTGATGCGGTAAAAATGCTGGCAACACTGGACGTAATCGTCATTATTAGTGGCGACGGGGACTTTGCTCCGTTGGTTGAATATTTAAAAAATCAAGGAAGGCAAGTAGAAGCAATTGCCTTCGGCCGCAGCGCTTCTTCGGAACTTAAAAAAGCGGCTGACGACTTTGTGGATTTAGACGAAGAGGTAAATCAATATCTTCTTAAAAGATAATGTCACTAAACCATAAACATATGGCCAAACAAAACTATCAAAAAGAAATAAAGAGAGTGACCCAAAAGATCGTAGAAGACTATAAGCCAGAAAAAATTATTCTTTTCGGATCTTATGCGTGGGGGAGGCCTCACGAGTGGAGCGATCTTGATTTGTTTATTGTAAAAGAATCGAAAAAAAAACGGTGGAATCGAGAATATGACTTAAGAATGAAACTTATTGGGAATAGTTTCCCTCCGTTGGATCTACTTATTTACACTCCAGAAGAGGTTAGAAAGCGTTTCGATATTGGCGACTTTTTCATACGTGATATTTTTAAACGGGGCAAAGTTCTTTATGCCGAAAAATAAATCGCTAAAAAGAGACCTCCAGGCAGAAGAATGGATAAAGAAAGCTACAGATGATGAATTGGTGGGAAAATCAATACTAAAACATCGCGACTCGCCTCCCTCCATCGTCTGTTTTCATTCTCAGCAAATGGCTGAGAAATATTTGAAAGCCTTCTTGGTATCTCGTAAGAAATGGTACCCTAAAATTCATCCCCTTGATACGTTGTGGGAGTTATGTAAGAGGCTTGACCCCAGTTTTAATACTGTAAAAAAGGATTGTGTGTTTCTTACTACTTTTTATGCCGCAACCCGTTACCCTGGCGACTATCCTGAATTCAGCTTTAATGAATGTCAAACAGCTTTCAA
>JAHCSD010000009.1 GCA_018609185.1 Patescibacteria group bacterium | reverse complement strand
GGGTGTTTTTGTTTGCTAGCGGGTAACGGGAATCGAACCCGTGTCGCAACCTTGGGAAGGTCGTATAATACCACTATACCATACCCGCATTTCGGCCTCTGGCCTCAATGTAAACTTTCTTTCTCAATCATATAGTGAACTTTTCTGTCCGTCAATTTTAAAAGCTCCGCTTAGCGGAGCTTTTGAGTTCTACTCGATGTTGCCTACGGGTCTGCAGACCCTTTCTTTGATGGCGGAAGCCCCCCCGGCTACGAAGAAAAGAATTACGAGGACTGCGATAAGGAGAACCCCCAACCCAATACCAAGGCCCACAAGAGCAATGAAGGTATTAAAGATGAGGTTGTACACGAGAAGAAAAAGAACTACTCCTACAACGAAAAGAAGAACGCAAGCCAGAAAAACTCCTGCTGCATTATCTCCGCTCTCGCGCAAAAGCCTCACCCAGACAAGGTCAAACGCAATCCACTTGATAGGCATAAGAGGCCACTTTATGACGCTCCAAACGAGTTTTGCAAACGACCCCGTAGCTTTTGCCGGCATGCTGTCTGCGACCGCATACGCGAATCGCTCGGCTCTATTCTCTTCGGTTAATAGTGTGAGCCCAACAGCCACAACAACAATCAAGAATATAAGCCCCAAAAAGATACCAGCGCCAATCAAGGTTTTAACCAAGATTTCCGGATTGATTACAAACAACGCCCAGAAGATTCCGATAAGCGTAGCACCACCAAGGAACGAAAGTATTCCTGCGGCAAGTGCACTACTCTCCTCGGCAAGCGCAGCCCACATGTCCCAGAACACGACCTTGAGAGCCCTCAGGGGCACTCTAAAGACTGCATTCCGGAGCGTACACTCGTCCACGTGATTAGGAATCGCCCCCCGATTTACGAACTTAAGCGCCCACAATCTGAAGTGCCCAAACGGAATATCCTCTATATCCACTTTCTGCACAATATTCTCCTTTCCTATGTTGTAAAGAACACCGATTTAATAATATAGTTTATCTAAAATAATAAGTCAAGTTTTTTGCTCTAAAAAAGTAAGTCCCATAACCGGCTGAAAAGATTACTCTCTTCGGTTTCCTCAACCCGAGAAGCACTCTCTTCCTGTGTCTCTTTATTTTCTTCGGTAATAATTATGGCCACATGCTCATCCGGCCTTTTAAGGTTAAGGCGCCGCCTCGCTTCGCGCTCAATATTTTCTTCGCTCTCAAAATATTTCTTCTTTTGAAGAAGCTCCAGGTTCTCTTTTTCTATTTCTTCGATCGCGGCTTTAAACGAATCGAGGCCTTGAACCGCTTGCTGTTTTCTTCCCATCTCTTTTACAATGGAATATCCAAGCCATGTAATGACCAAAAGACTCGCCAGTACGAACAGGGTAAATCGAGTCGCCTCTGGAATTTTTAACTTGAATTTTTCCTTCATTATCAGGTATTATAGAAACGGTAGTAAATTTTGGGAGGTCGGACCTGCATAGGGCGAGTGGACCCCCCAACTATCTCATGAAAAAAATACGATCGCTCACAAAAATAGTTTGGATATTTCTTGTGGTTATGATCGTTTTCAGTCTGATCGGCTTTCTTCTACTTCCAATACTCTATTAATCCCGTTCGCTTCCCCCTTTCCCTTTAAGGCGAGAGAGGGTTCAGCTACCGATAAAGATAAGCCGTGTGCTTTATGTTTTAGATAGTAGATAAGGATTATGAAAAGCTTCGTCCCTCGACTTCGCTCGGGGTAAACTCCCGTCCTTACGACCATGGAAGAAACCGAGTCAAGGTTTTCATTTTCTTCGGGTTGGCTACGGGATCATTCAGGAATTATATAAATAGAGGCGTGAACAATGAAAGTCTTGACTCGGTTTCTTCCATGTCGCTGGGGAAATTGACCACGTCTTTTCAAGGCCTTTATCTACTGGCTCCTCAATATCTTCAAAAATACCTCTGGGGGAATACGCACCTTCCCGAGCCCCCTCATCTTCTTTTTACCTTTTTTCTGCTTCTCGAGCAACTTGCGCTTTCTTGTATAGTCACCCCCATAGAGTCCTGCCGTCACATCTTTTCGAAGCGCTTTCAAATCTGCCCGCGCAATGATATTTCCGCGAAAACGCGCCTGAAGCGACACGGCAAAATTCTCACGGGGAAGCGTCTCTTTCAACCGTTCAACGATTCGCTTTCCTGTCTTATGGGCGTCTTTGGCGACTACAATTTGACTTAAGCTCTCAATTTTTTCTCCTGCAACAAGTATTTCGAGTTCGTCAAGATCCGCTTCCCGCCAGTCTTCAAACGAATAATTCATTGAAGCGTAACCAGAACTTACGCTTTTTAATTTATCAAAAAACCCGGTGATAATTTCTTGAAGAGGGGCGCGATGAATAAGAAGATTCTTTTCCTCGCCCATATAACTCGTTTCGCCAAACTCTCCGCGTATCTCGTTCAAAAGATCCATCACTTTCCCCAAATAATCGGGTGGGGTAATAATTTCAAGCTTGGCCCAAGGCTCTGAAATCTCATACGCTTTATCCCTCGGCAAATCTGAAGGAGCATACACAACGGTCTCCTTGCCCTCGCCTTGTTTCTTTATCCTGTAAGAAACGGTGGGCGAAGTAATAACGAGGTTTAAACTAAACTCTCTTTTGAGCCGCTCGGAAATAATCTCCATGTGCAGAAGTCCCAAAAACCCGCATCGAAATCCCCTGCCCAGAGCTTGAGAATACTCGTCTTCAAAAAAGAGTGAGGCGTCCTGAAGTTTTAATTTTTTAAATGCGTCTTTGAGGTCAGCGTACTCATCTGCATCCTCGGGGAAAAAACTTGCGAACACCATTGGCTTTGGCTCTTTGTATCCCGAGAGTGGCTCAACCTCGCCTTCGGCTATCGTCTCTCCTACCCTTACCTTATCAGCCTCCTTTATGCCTGTTGCGATATACCCCATCTCACCTGCTTGTAATTTTTCGGTGGGCGCGAGCTCGGGTTTGAAAATTCCGATTTCCAAAACTTCTGCCTCAACATGTTGATTGACCAATTGTATCTTCGCCCCTTTCTCAATTTCTCCATCAAAGACTCTTACGTGCGCAACCACGCCTTTAAATGAATCAAATTTTGAATCAAAAATGAGCGCTCGGCTCGTGCCTTGAGCCTCGGAGAACGACAAAGGGGCTGGAATCTTTTCAATAACATGTCGTAAAAGTTCTTCAACTCCTGTCCCCTCCTTTGCAGATATTTCAAGAATCTCACCCGAATCAATTTTAAGAAGCTCTGCGATCTCTTTTTTTGTTTCTTCAACCCGGGCATTCGGAAGATCAATTTTGTTCACCACGGGAATAATTGTGAGTTTTTGGTCTTGCGCGAAATGAAGGTTAGTAAGGGTTTGCGCCTGAATCCCTTTTGTTGCATCAACCAAAAGAACCGCCCCCTCGACTGCTGCGAGCGCCCGCGAGACTTCATAGGAAAAATCTACATGGCCCGGAGTATCGATTAGGTTCAGGATATAATCGCCATACTGCATCCTGACCGGTTGCATTTTAATCGTAATCCCCCGCTCTCGCTCGAGCTCCATTTGATCCAAATACTGCTCGCGCATTTTTCTTTTCTCAACCGTTCCCGTAAGTTCCAAAAACCGATCGGCAAGAGTCGATTTCCCATGGTCAATGTGACTTATAATACAAAAGTTACGAATGTTCTTTTGGAGATTACCCATGTTATAACTCTATAACGCCTTCTCGCTTTCCGCAATCACAATTTAAATATCAAGTATCAAGGATTGACAAAAATTTAGTTGTCAATATGGGACGATCGTCGCATATTGACAACTAATGTATCGAGCACAATAAACGAACATAATGGATTTTAAAAAGAAAGAGCGGCCGCGCGAAGCGCGACCGCTTTAAGTCTTCTATACTTAACCTTCTATGGTGAAGAGTCGATGTCGTTTATCTTTCCGTCTACGTAAACTTTAATGCTTCTTGTACCTTTGTCAAAGCAGACACTCGATATTCCTGGTAATCCAGCAAAATAATCAATTTTTTCAACGTCTTCAACATGAATTCTAGTCGCGTCAGAAAATAAAGAAAAGTTTCTTTGGGTAATCGTCAAAGATTGTTTGTATATCGGGTTTATAAAAATTTCGCTAAGCACCCTTCCTCGTATTTCTGCACGAAAGCATAAACTGTGGTTATTTGGATCAAAATCGTGAAGATGTAAAGGAACGTTCATAAACTTTTCAAACTTATCCGGATCAAAGTTGAGGGCGATTGCTTTTTCGAGCACTTCGATTCGTTGATCTGTCTCAAAAACTTCCTTGTGTGCGGCATCTGACGAGGCGGAAATCGAATCAGATCTATAAGCGTATTCTGCAAGTTCTTTTCTCTTTTTCTTCTCGTCTTTCAACCATTGCTGAAGCAAATCATTATATTCTTTTGTCGTAAGTTTTGTCGGACCAGATTCTGCTTTGGCTGCGGTCTTCGGCATTTCTGCCTTCTCCTTGATAGCAACGATGGGTGTTAACTGATCACACTTCGGACATACCGCTTGATTATCTTTGGCGAGCGTTACTCTTGGGTTCCAGCATTTGGGGCAGAAAATTCGTTTCTTTCCCGGGGTCGCAAGGACCGTATTGCCGGAACGAGAACATTTTAACTCGCCGTCCTTAATCAATGGGTGCCCGCAGTGCATACACAAAAGGTCGGAAACCCTTCGATCCGACTCAGGGCAAGCAGCCCTCAAGTCAATCTCGGAATTAGGCCCTTCGGCAAACTCAGGGCTAGGTGCGCGTGGCACGATATTCCTCCTTCGCCTCGCCAAAGCTCGGAGAGCGACGGCGGGCCTCTCAAAGAACTTGTCCCCACTACAGAGACATTGTATCTTAACAGGTTAATTTCATACTTGTCAAATGAACGAGGTTAAACCTCGTTCATTTCAAAACGGTTATCAGGAACTAGTTATTGACCAATGCTACAGGACGAAAGGTTTTTCGATGTAGCTCGCATGCGCCGAATTTTTTAAGCGCCTGGCGATGTTTTCTTGTACCATATCCTTTGTGTATTTCAAATCTGTATTCGGGATATTTTTTTGCAAGACGAACCATAAGCCTATCGCGTGTGACTTTTGCAATGACGGATGCAAGCGCAGAACTTGTCACCCTCTCGTCTGCCTTTACGATTAGTTTATACTGAATAGTCTCGAGGCCTCGCGAGAAAAAACGGCTTCCGTCAAGAATGGCAAAATCGGGCAAAGGATGAAATTTTTTTACGGCTCGAACCATTGCGAGCTCTGTCGCCTTTTGAATGTTAATACGGTCAATGACTTTCTCTGAAACCCGTGCAATCTTCCATGTAATTTCGGGAAAACTTTTAAGGGCTTCAAAAATCTCTTCTCTCTTTTTGGGTGTTAACTTTTTTGAATCTCTGATTTCTTTCAAAAATTTTCTTACCCTTGCACTCCGTGGCATCTTCGCGGGAAATGTAACCGCGGCCGCGGTTACGTTGCCTGCGAGACACCCCCGCCCCACCTCATCAACACCAACAATCCTTCGATATCCTTGTCGGTACAACTTACGCTCTTCTTTAAATGTTGGTTTCACTATCATGGTTTGCTATACTGTATAAATATCATTATGATGAAGGCCATGTCTATGATATAATGAAATAATTATGAAATTTACTCATCTCCACGTACATAGTCATTATAGCCTACTCGATGGTCTTACCAAAATAGATGAGCTTGTTGCACGAGTGAAAGAACTGGGGATGGACGCAATCGCAATTACCGACCACGGCGTACTCTACGGCGTGGTTGAATTTTATAAAAAAGCAAAAGCGGCAGGGATAAAACCCATTATCGGACTTGAAGCATATGTAATAAATGGCGATATGCGCGAAAAACAACAGCAAACGGGTGACGAAAAATATTACCACCTCATTATCCTCGCAAAAAATGATACGGGATACAAAAACCTTATCAAGCTCAACACCTTGAGCCACCTTGAGGGATTCTACTATAAACCCCGGGCGGACAAAGAAGCGCTTCGAAAATATGCGGACGGTCTCATCGCGCTCTCCGGATGCCTCACCGGCGAAGTATCACGAAAAATTCTTTCCGGGAATATGGATGAGGCACAAAAAACCGCGCTCGAATATCAGGACATATTCGGCAAGGGAAACTATTACCTTGAGCTTCAACACCACCCCCACATCAAAGAACAGCAAAAGGTCAACACAGGCCTTAAAAAAATTTCACAGGACTTGGGGATTCCGCTTGTCGCAACTCATGATGTGCACTACCTCACCAAAGAAGACGCAGAAGCGCAAGATGTATTGATGGCGGTACAAACAGGAAACCGGGTAACGCAAGACGACCGCCTCACCCTTAAGGAAGATGACTTTTCTTTGGTCGCTCCCAAAGAGATTCAAGAATTTTTCAAAGACACACCTGAGGCAATTGAAAATACCCAAAAAATAAAAGATGCCTGTACGGTGGAAATTTCTCTTGGCGAAACTCAACTCCCCTACTTTGAGGTGCCGGACAAAAAGGATCCCGGCGTATACCTTAAAGAACTGTGCCTGGAAGGAATACAGGCCCGATACGGAAGAGAAAAACTCAAAGATATGGCCATTGGCGAACGACTTGACTATGAGCTTTCCGTTATAAAAAGTACCGGGTTTGCAAGCTATTTTCTTATTGTACAAGACTTTGTCTCCTGGGCTAAAGAACAAAAAATTGTGGTGGGACCGGGAAGAGGGTCTGCTGCAGGATCCCTTGTGTCATATCTTCTCGGGATCACCAATATTGACCCTATCGCGTATAACCTCAAATTTGAACGATTCTTAAACCCCGAGCGGATCAGCTTCCCGGATATCGATCTCGACTTTGCGGATCACAGACGGGACGAAGTCATTGAATATATTTCAAACAAATACGGGGAAGACCGGGTAGCTCAAATCATCACGTTTGGAACCATGGCTGCGCGTGCCGCAATTAGAGACACAGGAAGAGCCTTGGGGCTTTCATATAACTTCTGCGACCAAATCGCAAAAATGATTCCTTTTTCCTTTACGCTTGATGAGGCGCTTAATAGGGTACTTGAGCTAAGACAACTATATAAAACTGACAAACAAGCAAAAAAACTTCTTGATGCTGCGCGAAAACTTGAAGGAGTCGCACGCCATGCCTCAACCCACGCCTGCGGCCTGGTCATAGCAAAAGACTCACTCGACAATATTGTCCCCCGACAACGAACTCACCGGGCGGAGGGTTCCAAAAAAGACGAAGTACACCAATCAATTGTTACGCAATACGAGTTTCATTCAATAGAAGACCTTGGGTTGCTTAAAATAGATATTTTGGGACTCAAAAACCTAAGTATTATTGAACGTGCGCTTGACCTGATTGAAAAAACAACCAAGGAAAAAGTTGACCTCGATATGATCCCTCTGGATGATACAAAAACGTTTAACCTCCTGCAAAACATCCAAACCACAGGAATATTCCAGCTTGAAAGTGACGGGATGCGCAGATACTTAAAAGAATTAAGGCCAACCGAACTTGAAGATATTATCGCCATGATTGCGCTCTACCGTCCCGGCCCCATGGAATTTATTCCTGATTTTATTGCGCGTAAACACGGAAAGAAAGCCATTACCTATATTCATCCAAAGCTCGAGCCTATACTTGAACGAACCTATGGCGTAGTGGTCTACCAGGAACAACTTACTGAAATAGCAATAAGCCTTGCCGGATTTACCTATACCGAAGCTGATTCTTTGAGAAAGGCGGTGGGCAAAAAAATAAAAAAGCTGCTTGATGAACAACGGGGAAAAATGATTAACGGAATGGTTTCCAATGGGATCGAGAAAGAGACGGCAAACAAAATCTGGCATTGGTTTGAACCATTCGCCCGGTACGGCTTCAACCGGTCACATTCGGCGTGCTACGCATTAATCGGATATCACACGGCGTATCTCAAAGCCAATTGGCCCGTTCAGTTTATGGCGGCAATTCTTTCTTCTGAAGAAAGAAACATTGAAAGGATCGCGTTCCTGGTTGTAGAAGCAAAACAAATGGGAATTGAAGTATTGCCCCCCGATATAAATGAAAGTTACGAGAACTTCACCATTTTGGAAGCGACAGAACAAGACGGCAAAATCAGATTCGGATTGGGGGCCATTAAAAACGTGGGGCACAATGTAGTTTTAGAAATCATTGAGGAACGAACCACAAATGGTCCGTTCACAGATATTTATAATCTTATAGACCGCATTGAATCGAGAGATTTAAATAAAAAATCGCTCGAAAGTCTTATTCGAAGCGGGGTTCTGGATCAACTTGCCGAACGACGCCAGCTTCTTGATAATCTTGACAGTCTTCTTACATACGCCAAAGAACAGCACTTAGCAAAAAACAATGGCCAGGGTTCGCTTTTTGCGGAAACCGAAATTGCCTATACGCCAAAACTTAAAGAAACAGAACCTGCGACCCCCGAAGAAAGACTCCGCTGGGAAAAAGAGCTTTTAGGGCTGTATGTATCAGAACACCCGCTTGAAAGTTATAAAACCGTGCTTGCAAAAATTGCGACCCCCATTACACGCCTCTCGTCCGGGATTTCAGGGACAAGAGTGACTGTGGGAGGCGTAATCGATACCATCCAAAAAATCGTAACGAGAGACGGAAAACCAATGCTGTTTGTAAAAATTGAGGACCTCTCTTCAAAAATAGAAGTGCTCGTATTCCCTAAAATACTAGAAAAAAATCCGACCATATTTAAAGAAGATAAACTTGTCCTTATAAAAGGAACCCTCAATGATAGAGATGGTCAGGTAAAATTACTCTGTGATGAAGCGAGGGAATTAGTAGAAAAATGACCCATTCGACTAGCGCTCAGGGTCATCCTGAGTAATATCGAAGGATGAAAAAACAATATCCAATTGAAACGATTAGACACTCCACTGCACATTTGATGGACAACAGCGTCGCTCCTCGACTTGCGTCTTCGTCGCTCCCCAAAACCTGAGACGGGAGCTCCTGCTTAGCAGGCAGCTCTCGCGTCTGGGTCGGTTTCTGGCGCTCCTCACTTCGTTCCTCGCTGTTTTTCCACCACGGGAAAAACTACGTTTTTCCCGACCCCTTTTCCTGCCGCTGCCAAACAGTAACCTAATTAATAGTATGCTTAAGAAATACCCGATAGACACATTACGTCATTCCACCGCGCACCTTATGGCAGCGGCCATTCAAGCGCTTTATCCTGAAGCAAAATTTGGCGTAGGACCCATTATTGAAAATGGGTTTTATTATGATATGGACTTACCCCAACAACTCACCCCGGGCGATCTCCCAAAAATCGAAAAGAAAATGCGGGAACTCACCAAAAAAGATCTCCCCTACGAACGACAAGAAATGCCGCTTGATACCGCAATGGAGCTCTTCAAAAAACTCAACCAGCCTTACAAGGATGAGCTTCTCAAAGATCTTAAGAAACACGGCACCACAAAGGTTAACAAAGAAGAACAAGAGACGCTGGGGAAGAAAAAAAATACTGTGTCTATTTACCAAACGGGTAATTTCACTGATCTTTGCCGGGGTCCGCATGTTGCGTCCACACAAAACATTAATACTCAAACGTTTAAACTAGAGCGCATGGCTGGGGCATATTGGAGAGGCGACGAAAAACGACCCATGCTTCAACGCATTTATGGCGTTGCGTTTCATACTAAAAAAGAACTCGACGAGTATTTGCATCTCCGAGAAGAACAAGAAAAACGCGACCACAGAAAACTTGGGAGCGTGCTGGACCTCTTTCATTTCGAAGATATCGCGCCAGGCGCCGCGTTTTGGCATCCTAAGGGAATGATTATTATGAAAGAGCTGGAACGATTCTGGCGGGAAATTCATGACAAAGAGGGATATCTCGAAACGTCAACTCCCGTCATGGTGAAAAAGAGCTTGTTTGAACAATCCGGCCACTGGGAATTTTTCAAGGAAAACATGTTCTCGCTTGAGGTAGAAAAAGAGACTTATGCGTTAAAACCCATGAACTGCCCGGAGAGTACACTGATTTATTCGCATACCACAAGAAGCTACCGCGATCTTCCGCTTCGGCTTTCGGAAATCGGACGACTCCACCGGAATGAAAAATCAGGCGTTCTTATGGGTCTTACGCGCGTGCGGCAAATCACCATGGATGACGCCCATATCTATAGCAGGCAAGACCAAGTTCAAGAAGAAATAAAGGGCGTACTAAAACTAGTCAAGATGTTCTACGCTCTTTTCGGCTTCAAGCCCAGCTTCTCCCTCTCCACACGCCCCGAGAAAGCCATGGGAGAAAAAAGGCTCTGGGATAAAGCAGAAAAAGCGCTGGCACACGCCCTCAAGGAAAGTAAACTTGAATTTGATAAACACCCCGGAGAAGGAGCGTTTTACGGACCAAAGATAGATATCGATATTTCTGATTCTCTCGGCCGAACATGGCAGATGGCGACGATCCAGCTTGATTTTCAGATGCCGGAACGCTTTCGACTCGAATATGTTGACCAGAAAGGAAAGAAACAACGACCTGTGATGATCCATCGAGCAATCTTTGGATCATTTGAACGATTTATCGGGATCCTCCTTGAGCATACCGGCGGCGCGCTTCCCCTCTGGCTCGCTCCCATACAAGTAAAATTAATCGGGATTGGATCGGCGCATCAAAAATATGTAGAGGAGATAAAGAAAACATTTGACGAGGAGGGAATCCGAACAGAACTCGCCCTTGAAAACGAAACGGTATCTAAAAAAATTCGAGGTGGTGAACTCAAAAAAATTCCGTACTTGGCCGTCGCGGGAGACAAAGAAATGAAGGCTAAAACCCTTCGGGTTCGCAGCACTCGTGCACCTAAAGGAAAGGGAGATCTCGGAGAAATCAAAATACAAAAACTACTCGCAAAACTCGCCGAGGAAATTAACCAAAAGAAATAAGTTCAGCGGATACAATCATGTCGAATGAAAAAATTAAAGAAGCGGCACTCGAGCTGCTTTTACATAATAGAAAGGTGGGGTTTTCAAAATGGGCAAACAAAGAATATAATTTTTCTTGCCCGTCTCCCCTGAATTACTCTTACCAATGGTTTTGGGATTCTTGTTTTCATGGTATTACGCTTAGCCACCTTGATCCGAAACTCGCAAAAAAGGAAATTTCTAGCCTGGTTTCTATGCAGCAACCGGATGGATTTATCCCCCATGTAATATTTTGGAAGTGGGACTTTTTCGCCATGGAAAAACGCTTGTGGCATTTCACTCAAAGTATGAAATGGACCTTTAAACCGAGATTTACCGGGATGATCCAACCTCCGGTCCTTGCAATCACGATTGAAAAAATTTATGAAGCCACGCAAGACAAAGAATTCTTACAGGCATTATTACCCAAGGCTGAAAAGTATTACGAGTGGCTTCGTGAAAACAGGGACCCCGACGGCGACAACTTAATTTCTATTATTACACCCTATGAGAGCGGGCTTGACTATGCTCCTCATTTTGACAAAATAGTTAATTTTTATAGCAGAACACTTCACATGCTTCAGCTAAAATATCGGATAGTGGAATTCAAAAATAAATTGATGGGGTACAACTCGAAAAAAATCCTGAAAAAAGATTGGTTTGATGTTGAAGATGTAATGGTGAACAGCATCTACGCGGACGCTTTAAAATCTATAGCACGACTTTGGGAAATTCTCAACGAAACAGAAAAAGCAAAACGTTTTCGGAGAAGAGCAATTGCGGTCGCAAACGCTATCATGGAAAAATGCTTTGACGAAAAAGATGGTCTTTTTTATAGTCTATCTGGTAAAAATGAAGAAAAGTTAAAAACCAATACCATTGTTTCTCTTTTTCCTATCATGCTTGATGAAATCGATAAAGACGCCCTGAACCGCTTGATCGAGGAGCACCTATTGAATAAGAAAGAGTTTTGGCTTCCCTATCCGCTCCCCTCGGTCCCCCAAAGCGAACCCACGTTTAACCCCAATAAAATGCACTATATATGGAGGGGACCCAGCTGGCTTAATACAAACTGGTTTATCGTACGGGGTCTCCGAAAACACGGGCATAACGACATTGCCGACCACATTACCAGTCAATCAAAAGCCATGATTGAAAAATATGGATTTTGGGAATATTATAATCCTTTCACGGGCGAAGGGTATGGCGCGAACAGCTTCGGGTGGTCTACACTTATTGTGGATATGCTGGAAAATTAGAGATCTGCCTCCAAATATTGAACTTGATTTATAAAACGTATTCAATTTTGGGAGGTCGGACCTCTTTATTAAAAAAGTCGAGCTATGCTCGACTTTTTACGAAATACCACTTCCCGAAGAATTTACTAAATTCTTCTAATTTGTTAAGAAGAAATTCAGTGGGTGGGTCAGCTCGGATCCTTTTCTTCGTCACATATGCAATAGAGGGTCTCACGATAAATGTGACATGTAGGATTATCGTAGAAATATTTCCGGTGAAGTTCTTCTGCTTCCCTATTGATGACATCTAGGTTAACGCAGTACACCACTGTTCCGGGCACCGGAACTAAAACTTCTATCTCAACCCTGCCAACTTTATCGCCGGCAAATGAACTACATCCGGTAATTTCCACGAGCATCTTCGGGGTAACCCTGTCTCTAGACCCAGCTCGCGACAGAATCTCATTATTTATAAACTCAAGCGAGGTACTACGCATTGGTATTCTCCTTTATCAAATTTCAATGAACAATTCCAGAATACATCATACTTCCCTAAAAAACAAGAAAAGCGGCCCGATGGCGGACCGTTTTCGTGCTAGTGTTATTCTAGCATCTTGAGAGCTTCTTCGATTACTTTCTTTGCCCCGCTCACCAGGAACTCTACTGCCGTTGAAAGCCAAGTCTTTTTAAACCCAAACAAGAATTTCAAAATGAGGTTATCAACCGTTCCGAGTAAAAATGCTAACCCGGCAAGAAAAGCAGAAAAGAACAAGGCGCCTACTAC
>JAHCSD010000103.1 GCA_018609185.1 Patescibacteria group bacterium | reverse complement strand
ATAACTTGTACTGCTCGAAAACGTGAGCGCCAAAGGCGCTAGTACAAGTTATGTGTGGGATTGACTTTCTTAATCGGTTTGGTAGGATGTTAGTAGTTCTTTTGACGCTTCGACTAGCTCAGCGTCAATCCTGAGATTGCCGAAGGATTGAGGAGGTAGATAGGTTGGCGGATTTAGAAAAAGCAAGAAAGAATTTAGCCCTCTTTTACAGGGTAAAGCCAGGGTTTGACCTTGAGAAAGAACCCTGGTTTGAGGGATGGATTGATTCTGTAGACGAGAGGGGCAATGCAATGTTTCGGGCTACGTGTGAGCTTTGCGGCGGGACTGGTCTTTTACCTACTTTGAGTGGTAAGAGTGACGAATCGTGCCACTATTGTGGAGGAGCGAAAACAGTCATAGGTCCCGTTTATTGCGAGGGCTGTAAAGGATTATTGCCTCATATTCAGGGTGCGGCTTGCAGTAATCCCGATTCATGATTAAGCTTGACAGGGACGGATGTTCTTGGTAGACTAGATTGTTAGAGAAAAAGGAGGTTGAGAATGCCGCAGACAAAGAAAGAAAAGATTAGTACGCAGGCAAAGGCATTAGTTGAAGCAATTCGAGAATATTCCAGGAGCCAGAAAAAGCTTTGGCAAAAACTACCATATCTTGCGCTTGAGGCAGATGGCCGAACCGGATATCTTGGTACATACGCAAAGGCGTACCGCCTGGGATATTGGGAGGTTCAGTGCAGCGTTAATCGGGGCGACTATAATATGTATGTGGATGTGGAAACCGGAGAGTTTATCTCGCCTTGGGACTATCAAAAAGAGGTTCCCGATGAATACGTGCTGCGGCTTGCGCTTCGCCCTCAAGAAATTAACGTTGAGCAGATTATAGAAGAACTCAGGCAAAAAGCGCAAAGGCCGACTTCTTCGGTGTATAACTCCCACAAACAAGCAAGGTGGCGCGGTCGCCTTCGTCGCGAGCTAGGCTTGGGCAAGGTGTACTCGAGAATAGAGACGATTAAAGCAGAGCCTCACCGCGGCTGGATAGAAGACATGGTTGCGGGGTGGGATCCAGATCCCATTGGTAATTTCTTCGATTAAATTCAGAAATAACAAAAATAACAAATAAAAGGACATCACATCTGATGTCCTTTTATGATATACTTAAAGAATGAAAGACAATTATTACAAAGGAAAGGCGGCGCTTGTAGACCGATTCGGACATGCATTTCGGGGGATGTATTATGCATGGAAAAAGGAGCCGAATTTTAAGATAGAGGCGGGGATTGCCGCTCTTGTTTTGGGCGTGATGGCAGTTCTCCCTCTTTCGTTTGTAGAGCGGGCGGTGCTTGTGCTCATTATTACGTTAGTGCTTACGCTTGAAGTGGTAAACTCGGTATTTGAGCGAATGCTTGATCTTATCCATCCTAAGTTTTCTCCCGAAGTAAAACACATCAAAGATACCTTGGCGGGTGCGGTGCTTCTTGCTTCTCTCGCTGCTCTTCTCATCGGGGGATTTATATTGGTTCCTGCCTTTCTTGCATATGATGCCACTGTTGATCAGTGGATATCGAACATTGATGCACCTTCATTATTTATAATAGCGAAAACCTTGACGCTCCTTGGAAGTTGGCAGTTGATATTAGGTCTTGTACTTATACTTTCCCCGTGGCTTTTATATAAAAAGCGTCATGAAATACTCTCACTTCTTTTGGGTTCAGTAGTGATAGGCGAGATGATTGTATTTATATTAAAGAATTTTTTTGAACGTGCTCGTCCCGCCCTTGTGAGCCTTGACGGACTCTCGGGCGCGAGCTTTCCAAGCGGGCATGCGCTTGTGGGTACGGCATTCTGGCTTACTGTGGGATACATTCTTACTCATTACAGCACAAAGCGAAAATATCTTTGGATAGGTGTCGGGGCAATTGTTGCAGTTATTGCATTGAGTCGGGTGATGTTATCTCTCCATTGGTTTTCCGACGTGGTAGCAGGTTTGCTTCTTGGAACTATCTGGTTCTTTTTATGGTTTGGGATTAACAAGCACCTGTTCCAAAAATCATAAATAACCAATGTTTAGAAGTTCAACTTCTAAACATGGTACAAAAATAGATTTATGGATTCCAAGCTTCTCGACAAGCGAAGAAAGAAAGCAGTAAAAATAGTAAAAATACTCAAGGAACTTTTTCCACGCGCGGACATCGCACTCACGCATTCGAACCCATGGGAATTATTGGTTGCAACAATTCTTTCGGCGCAATGTACCGATAAAAAGGTAAATGAAGTAACGGCTGAACTATTCAAAAAATATAAAACCCTTAATGATTATGTGAAAGCGAATCAAAAAGAGTTTGAACAAGATATTAAATCAACCGGATTTTATCGCAATAAGGCAAAAAATATACTTACTACCGCAAAGATAATTAAAGAAAAATATCACGGGCGTGTCCCCCATACCATGGAAGAGATGCTCGAGCTTCCAGGAGTTGCCCGAAAAACAGCAAACATTGTACTGGGGAATGCATATGGAGTAGTCGTAGGCATTGCGGTTGATACGCACGTGAGGCGCCTATCAAAACTTTTGGGCCTTACCGAACACACCGATCCCGATAAAATTGAGCAGGACCTAATGCAGATTTTGCCAAAGAAAGAGTGGTTCGATTTTAATCATCGTCTGGTTTTGTATGGAAGGATGTATTGCCCCGCCATACGTCACGACCATGCTTCATGTCCTTTAGCTAATGTGTAATAATTATGTACGAGCCAAATTTTTACAAAGAGATTAATGAAGCCCAAGTTGTCGAAGACATAAAAAAGAGCGGGTTTAACCCGTACAAATTTAATGATCCGCCCGGAAAAATCTATCCCGAGCATTCGCATCCCGAGACTAAACTTCTTGTATTTCTTGCGGGATCTATGGAGGTGCGTGTGGGAGGTAAAAAGTATCAATGTGGGGCTGGCGATAAAATGATTATTCCCGGCAACACTCTTCATGCCGCGGTTGTGAATAAGGAGGGATGTACATTCTTCTGGTCAGAAAAAATCTTACGAGGCTCGACCTCGTAGGGCTCTAGGACTCGAACAGAGTCAACTTTAGAAGCTAAAAAATGAGATGATTTCG
>JAHCSD010000102.1 GCA_018609185.1 Patescibacteria group bacterium | reverse complement strand
CATCCCCAGCGGTTTTTTAATGTTTGAGTGCAGAATCTCAAGCGCCTCACCCTGAAACCCAAGTCCTTCGAGTGTAAGTCCCTTTGACCCTTCGGGAAGTAATCTCATAACTACTTTCTCTCCGTCATATACCGGAAGGATAGACACCCGAAAAGAAACCCGATAATCTTCAGTCTCTACCTTGAACCGTCCGTCCTGGGGGAGTCGGTGCTCGTCTAATTTTAAATTTGCGAGTACCTTGATTCGGGCGACGATTCCGGTATGAACTTGCCGGGGAAGCGTCATGGCGTCATGAAGGATCCTGTCAATCCGGTATCTCGCAAGTACCTCTTTTTCTAAAGGTTCAATATGAATATCAGAGGCGTTTTGAATAATGGCGTGCTTCAGCAATGTGTCAACGATTCGAATAACGGGGAGTTCTTCGGCGACTTTTTTAAGATCTTCTCCCCCTTCCCCTTCTTCTTCCTTTACCATCGTGATGTCGCCCGATTCTTTTTTTATAATATCGCCAAATTCGGCCTCAAGGCTTTTCTGGTACTGCTTAAGTACCGATTTGATGCTCTCGGCGTTCGTAAGACGGGGCACAATTTTCAGGTTTGATTTCTTTTTAACGAAATCAATTGTGCCTAAGTCTTCCGGGTCAAGCATTGCCACCTGAAGATTATTCCCCTCCTTTTTAAACGCGACGATATTATTTTTTCTTGCGATGGGTTCCGGTATAATGCGTAATACCTTCGGGTCGATCGCCTCTTTCTCGAGGTCCACGTAAGGAATGCCAAGAATATAGGCTTCTAATTTAAGAAGTTCCTCCTGTTTTATCAAGTTACCCGCGAGCAATACCTCCTCAAGCTTCTTTGATTTTTTTTGGGCCTTGTGTTCTGCACTATCAAGTTGGACCTTCGTAAGAAGGCCGCTGTCAAGCAAAAACGCTTTTAGTTGTTTATCTTCTACCTGCATGCCATTATTGCCCAAGAGGGCAAGTGGTAACGCAGCCCGAATGGCTGCAATAATGAGCACCCCGTTAGATAGAGCTCGCCAGAGCTCGCTCATCTAACGGGGTAGGGTTTGACAGCCAATCGTCTATCTTCGATAGCCTCTTGGGTCAATTCCCTAGGCTTTGCTTTACCTTGTCTATCACATCATCTATCTCGTAATTCGCTTTCACAAGGTAAGTGGTTGCTCCAAGTTCAATGGCCTTATTCACGTCTTCGGCGCTTTCAAGGTTGGTGAGCACAATCACGGGGATGTTTGCGGTTGCCGGGTTTGCCTTTATCTTCTTTAAAACCTCGAACCCATCAAGCTTAGGCAATATCAAGTCCAGAAGTATCAAGTCGGGCTTGTCTTCCTTGAGGCGTTCTAATCCGTCAAGACCATCAAGGGCAGATATCGTCTCGAAGCCCTCCTGGTGTAAAATCTCGCCCAGTGTTTGCTGAAGAGAAGGCTCGTCTTCTATAAAGAGAATTTTTTTCGCCATGCCAATTTTATCCAAGAGCCAGAATTAGAAACGAGTATGTGTACGAGTTTATAATTCGGGCGAATGGTTAGAAAATTGAGCACCCAGCACCTTTCACGAAAGGTGCTGGGTAAGGTTTTCTGGCTGAATTTTCGGGCCCGTAGGCTCGAAAATTCAGAGAAAGCCCTTATTTCGCCAACGGCAACTCAAACCAAAATGTTGATCCCTTACCTTCCTCGGAACTAAATCCCACCTTCCCTCCGGACATATCTACAAGTGATTTTGTGATATAAAGACCAAGTCCGGTTCCTTCGGTCTGATATCGTAAAACATTATCTGCACGAAAGAATCGTTCAAAAATCCTTTTTTGCTGATCTCGGGGAATACCAACTCCTTCGTCGCGTACAGTACACTTCACATACCCTCCATTGTTTTCAATTATTATCTCTACCGTACCTTTGCCGTTTGTGTACTTAATGGCATTATCAATAAGGTTTTGGACAACCATGCGCGTACGATGGGGATCTCCGAGGACAAGAGAAGATTTAGTATTATCCCGAAAAACCACTTTGATGTTGCTTGCTTCAGCGAGGGACGCAAGGTCTTCAATTACCGTCTCGACAAGATCTGCCAAAGATAGTTTCTCAAATTCCAGGCTCATTCTCCCTAGCTCAATCCTGTTAACGTCCAGGAGGTCGTTCACAAGATTTATCATTCGTTGAGACCCGTCGCGGAGTATTTTCAAATAGGAAAGCTGCTTCGCATCTACCTTCCCAAGTCTTCCCGAAAGCAAAAGCCCCAACGACCACTTAATCGAAGAAAGAGGCGTACGTAATTGATGAGAAGCCACGCTCACGAATTCCGACTTCGCTTTATTAAGCTGGGCAATATGATGAAAGTTAGCAACAATCACGTGGCCAATGCTAAAAATCACTACCGCTACCCCCATCGCAATAAAAACAACAGCTTCCGGATCTGCATATTGCGTGCCCACATAATATGTCGTAAGAATTCCCAGGATAGTAACCCCCCCCATGATAATAAAAAGAAACTGGGGACATTGCCAAAGCCCAACCCGATATTCTTCCCTGCACTCTTGTATAATGTTGAGGTCGTGAAGAATCTTCTTGATAATATTCATGATTCTATTATATCATAAATAGCATGGAAATCCGAATACCGACTACACAGAGATATATCCACATATGGCGGAAAGCCTCCCACAATGATTGCAAATTCCTAATTCCTAATTTCTAAACAAATCCCAAATTCTAAAATCTAAATACCAAAATCACGACGGGGCGTAGTGTAATGGTAGCACGAGTCCTTTGGGAGGATTTAGCCCGAGTTCGAATCTCGGCGCCCCGACACCAACACTTCGCGTTGAAAGCTCGAAATTCGAATATCGAAATCCGAAACAAATCCAAATTTCTAAATTTCTAAAACGCCTTTAGAGTTTCGGATAATTTAGTGCTTCCGCTACGAAGTGGCGGTTTGCGGGTGTAGTTTAATGGTAAAACTCCTCCCTTCCAAGGAGAGGACGTGGGTTCGATTCCCATCACCCGCTAGCAAACGAAAATGCCCCTCGCTGGGGTATTTTCGTTTGTCTAATGAGTTGGACATCGAACCTTGGTTCGATTTTTACCCTTCCGAAGTCTT
>JAHCSD010000101.1 GCA_018609185.1 Patescibacteria group bacterium | reverse complement strand
AGTCGCTTCCTGCAGACTCAGACCCGCAAATCTAAATTTATCAAATACAAGGTCTATGTTAAACTTACGCTCTCGTCGCTCCATTCTAAAATCAGCATCCTGTAGAAACAACCCAGCAGCGATAGGATGTATGCGCATGTTGACCAAGGTAACAAAGGCTAACTCTCTGTCAATAATGCCATCAACATAAAAGCGGATCACATTTGATCGAGTTAAGTCCTCGGTTATTCCGAAATCTAATATGACGTCTTCTTCGTTTAACTTCTCTGTGAACTCTGCCAGAAACCCTGCGTCGGCAGGCGAATAACCAATATCTAAATAGCGCCGGACTAGATCATCACCATCTAACAAGCCTACTCTGTTTAAGCGTCTAATATCAATTCTGGTAATGGGTTGAAAGGATATCTTGATTAACTCATCAACCCACCCTGGCATAATATCTAACGCTTGCATTAACTGTCGTAGTTTAGGTTCATCAATAACATCACGGTGTAACATCTCAAAACCCATCTGGATAGACGGTAGGACCCAATGTGCCGCCCAATAATTTCCAGCCCATTCCCTAGTGACACCTTGCTGCTTTGCCCAGTTGGCAAACTCTTCCGGGAAGTTTTCATCCTGACCAAACTCTGCTCGAATAACAGGGTCGAATACTTCTCGCACTGACATGGTAATAAGATCCTGAACGGGCGGAATGAAAAACGCTATTTTCTTTACCGCGTCAGCATAACTCTTATTATAGCCAAGTTGCTCCAGGGCAACATCGGATGCATCATCGGTTAAAATGTCCCTTAACCACATGGTGAGTATAAATTCAACATTGGGTATGGTTTGTGCAGAATTAAGCAGTAGTTGAGCATCACCCGATGAATAGCCATTCATTTTCATTATTATTAACGCATCATTATCAGTCAACAGACCTAAATGCCGCATATTGGCAATGTCACCTGGCTCTAACACCTTCCAAGGATTATCACGGGACCATACCGCTAAACAGCGTAGACTAATTGCCTGTGATAATACAAACGGATACATCAAGTTAGATATTACATCAGCAATCCATAGCATAAAGTCCTTGGAGAACTCATTAAGAAATGAATCAACCTCAATCTTAGGCGTTTTGCAGAACATATCAATCGAGGTCGCAAAATCCCCTAGGTCAACATCTCTTGTCGCGGCTTTAAGATCATCCACCGATATTTTTAGTTTATCGGCGATGAAAACCATCACCCCATTGATTATTTTCCAACCAACGCCTTCCTGGCCCTCATCAAGGATCATATCAAGTACATCTTTATTCAAAGGCTTGTTGACTAAAATAGCCTCTGCAATATCGATCAATTCCTTTTTATCATCCAGTGTGTCTTTCAGGAATATGTTTAAGATACCATCAATAACAGCACCGAAAATTCCACCTAACCGATCAATGGTCGCGTTAACAATGGCACCACTAGATTTAAGCGTACGGTTGACGGTTTCAGTTAAAGACGTTAGTAGAGAATCCTCAACGACAATGTTGTTCGTTATCTCAACATTAAGTCCTGCCCCTAAAACCTCTAACACACTATTAAGGATGCCTCGATTAGATTGAACCTCTGCCACTAAGGTCGTTTCAAGCGTAGAAACCTGTGACCCTATTTCAAGCGTACTATTCTGAATATTTCGATTAACCGTCTGGGTTAAATCTCTGGATGTACTTAGAATGGTATGGGTCGAAGCATTAATCGTCGAGGTAATGTCATTTAACGCACCATTAACAATAGTATCAATATCAAGGGTTTGGTTTTGAATCGCTGCTCTGATAACAGCTTCACTGGCTTGTTGCTGGGTAAGAATCTGTCCCGATGTGATAAATACAACATCAATAATAACATTGGCTGCTCGAATAATGGTCCCAAGCAAGGAACTATGTTCAATAGTAGAACTAAATTGGTTGAGTAAGCCTCCGGTAGCCATGGGTTATTCTTTATAGGTATGCAAAATCTGCTTTATCTTCGTCGCCGCCTCCCTGATCAGTTCCAATTGATTGCCGGTGTCAATACCCGCTTGCTTGGCTTTGGCAATGGCTCTTTCAGTGACTTCTGCCAGGACCAATTTTTCTTCCATTTCGGTGAACTGGGCGTCGGTGAAGGGATTCAATGCGTCTGTCATGATTAACTATCCTGTCGTGTCTTGTTACTCTCCAATATCAAATCCTGCATCCTGTCTCACCTGATCTATTTCACCATCGGCTAAGGTGGCAAAGAAAGGCAAGTCACTTCTTAACTCATTAAAATCTGCCTCTGTTTTATTGACCATATAAACCTTAAGCGCATTGACGAGTACCACATCAGGTTGATGCTGTTTTGGATTCAGTATTTTCATGATTAAATTTCACGCCCCCAAAAAACAGCTTCAAAAATAATATCGACTATGCCAGTGACAAGAATAAGACTTTCTCCTGCCTCAAGTTCAAAAGGATAGGCGATAGGAAACAAATGTCCAATATTTGACGACAGCCGTACTGATGTTAATTTAGTACCTAATTGCACGACATTACTTTCAGTCCTTATATGTGCTAAACCAGCAGCACCTACTCCACTACGACTTGTCCATACTCCAACATCAACTGCTAATTCAGCGCCCCTTGAATGAAAGGCTGTTAGGTTACTACTACTATTATGAACCATAATATTGTCTATTAAGACAATAACGCCACTAGCAACAGGGTTGAACACTTGGACATGACCGTATTGTGCTACTACCCTTGATGGCACGCCACGTCCTGCAAATATTAAATCAGCACCTGAAATAGAATCTCTATTACGGTGAATCCCACCCGATGATTGAAGTTCGGCAAAAGGCCCTCTAGTAGCAACAGCCGGGGCAGAGTATTCCATACTATCCCTCGATCAATGCAATCCGTCGCATGGTTAAAACAAGCATCTCAGAATTACCAACAGTAGCAAGCGCGTTCATTTGCAGGGTAGGTAAAATGTAATCACTCCTAGCACTGAAACTAACCAGCCCTCCATTAGCAGCGAGTATGATGCCTCTTGTCGAACTGACACCCTCATCATAACCGGCATAAATAATGTTATCCGAAAGATTTTGTAGCAGCGTCCACACCCTGTCAGGGTCGTTACCA
>JAHCSD010000100.1 GCA_018609185.1 Patescibacteria group bacterium | reverse complement strand
CTCGCTGAATTCGGTATTCAAGACGCCTTAATACGAGAGACACGGGGTGCTACTTCTACGTCTTTTTATCAGCCAGACCCAACGAGTACTCCGTTCCTTTGGGTGGGGGTGAACGATGTTGCCGCCGGCGAAAATTCGAACACAGAATGTAAAGAAGCTTCAGTTACCAGTCCAAATTGTACCAGCTGTGATGATTTTGACGGAGACGAGATAGCATGCGGAGTAAAGGGCGGGTGTTTTTGGGAAGGCGCACCCACCTCATCCTGTTCCGGGGTTCCCATAATTACCACTAAAGTGATCTGCTCGGAGGCAACTACTCAAGCAGGGTCACCGAGCGAGAAGAAAGCAGTAATTCAGGTTATTACCGACGTGGACTCAAAGGGAATAGTAAAGCAGTGTTCGTGGGAACAACTATAATGTTTCAGGTGTCAGGTATCAAGTGTCAAGGTTATGGATAACAAGGGCTACAAGAAACTTCGAGTGTATAACGAGGCTCATCAGCTTGTTAAGGAGATTTACTTAATCACTCAGCACTTTCCAAAATCAGAGACATTCGGGTTAGTGAGTCAAATGAGAAGGGCCGCCGTTTCTGTTGTTGCTAATATTCTGGAAGGGCAAGCTCGAACAAGCAAGAAAGAATTTGCATATTTTTTATCAGTGGCCAACGGATCTCTTGTGGAATTGGAATATTATGTTGAGTTGAGTTTCGAACTCCAATTCTTCAACAGAGAAGAGTATCAACAACTTGAAAGTAAACGTAGGTCTACTGGGAATTTGCTTGGCGCTTTAATAAAATCAATAAAGCGAACTTGATACTTGATACATGATACCTGATACACAAAGAGGGTTCACCCTCCTCGAGATTCTGATTGCGATCGGGCTTTTTATGGCTATAGCTGCGCTGCTTGTTCCGGTTTTTGTGGGATACCAGCGTAGGGCCGAACTCGAAGATCATTCAAAACAATTATTAAGTACGTTGCGTAGAGCGCAGCAGTTTTCCCAGTCCCAGGAAGGGAACTGTGAGTGGATAGTTGAATTAAGCAATAATACCACCACCGACTATTTTGTGCTTTATCCTTCAAGTACTGCAACGTGTACTTCGACGCAAAACGAAAGATTTTTCCTGCCTCCGAACGTAGTATTCACAGACGATACTGTCCCTACCTCAAGCTCGCTTTATATACACTTTGCAAAGTTTACCGGAAGAGCTACGAATTCTACCTCTACCCCCCCAGTTTTTGGTAATCCAACCACAACGATATTTGATCTTTCTTTAAAAAATAATCCTGAAATTAAAATAATCATTGCAGTGAATAGCGAAGGCAGGATTGCGGTTCTTCCGCCCCTTACCGTTGATCTTAAAGTTGACGGTTCAAACGGCCCAATTACTGTTTCTGCCTCTGATACATTTGGCCTTACCTGGACTTCTAGCGAGGCCACGGAGTGTCCTACGGCTTCCAACACTGCGGGTGACGCCACATGGACAGGTCCCAAAGCTATCTCTGGAGGACCGGTAACTCTGACAGCTCCGTCTACCCCAAATAACTATACATATTCTTTAGAATGTACAGATGGCGACCGTAGTGCTATCGATTCTGTTACCGTAATTGTAGCCAACAGTCCTCCTGTAGCTGGTGACATCAGTATAACCGTGGATGAGAATAGTTCCAATAATCCGTGGATCCCATTGGTTTCTGACCCTAACAGTGATCCCCTCACGTGTTCTATTATAGCCCCACCCTCCCATGGAAGTGCGTCCATTGATGTTAATTGTTTAGCTGGTTTGCCAAACACGTGGTATACCCCAACTCCCGGCTACACGGGGCCAGATTCATTTACCTATCAAGTAAGTGACGGTTCTTTGACTGATACCGGAACAGTAAACGTGACTGTAGTTGCCTGTGTTAACGTCGTCCCTACCGCAGTTTCTACTCCGGCTCCGGCGGATACTGCAACCGGTGTTCCTGTAACTACCAATCTTGACTGGGTCTGGAATTCTTGGGGCAACAGCTGTTCCGGAGAAAACCACACCTATACGTTATGGTTTGAAGCGAATAATGCTAGCCCGGGCGTGATAGTAGTAGGGCCTAATGCTGCGGCCGGACTGGGTACGTATAATCCTCCCATTGATCTTTTAAACGCCACAACGTATTACTGGCAGATTGAAAAATGCAACGGCATCCCTACCGGCAGTGCAGGATGTACCTTGGGCCCCATTTGGAGCTTTACTACCGCATCTGCGGCGGTAACTGAATTGAGGGCAGCAACAAATACAAATTATCGTTATGTTGGTGATACCGGTACATGTAGCGACAGTAATTGGTGTTCGGTGACAAATTATTCCGCTGGCACCGCTGACTATACTGGAGAATTAAGTTTTGATTTAACTGATCTTTCCGGGGTTACCGTAACGGACGCAAGGGTATGGGCCTACATGTACGCAACTGACCCAGCTCCTACCCAAAATGTCATAAATTATATCGTAAGTGTTGGTTCCTCAACGTGTGCTTCATTACCTGATACAGCGAGTGTGCCTCCCGATGTTGGAAATGCCATTATGAATGATGTTTTGGAGTGGAAGTCTATCACAATAGTTCCCTCAGAAGTAACTGTGGGTAGTAACTTTTATATCCAGTGGTGGGGAGAAGATATCGACGCCGTATATCGTTGCTATCGTGGCCCAGTAGCACTCTCAAACTGTGGCGGTTCAAACCCATCTGGGGCAGCTGACTGTCGGCCGTATCTTGATATTACGTATCAGTAAAACAATAATTTATAATTCATGCCGCCCCGATTTTAATCGGGGCGAGCCTCCCGCCCGAAGGGCGAGGCTCGCCTCTCCGAGGCGGCGCCCCGAAGGGGCGGGATTCCTAATCAAATTTAACAATGAAGCAATATAACAATAGAAGAGTAGTAAAACAAAAAGGCCCCGGTAGCAGCCGGTACTGGGCTAGTCCCGAACCGTCTGGTTCGGGCCAAATGCTCCTCGAAGTCCTGATTGCAATCGGGCTTATTGCCATGATCGCGCTTATTGTCGTTGTTGCGCTTCAGGCAGGCCCCAGAACAACCGAAACCGCAAGCAAGCAATCCCGCGGCTTTGAACTAGCCGCAGAAGCCCAGGAGATCGTACGGGACATTGCGAACAGAAACTGGCTTGATGTGTGTGACGTGG
>JAHCSD010000099.1 GCA_018609185.1 Patescibacteria group bacterium | reverse complement strand
TGGTGCCTCTCATGAAGGGAGTCGGGCTTCATGCGGGTTGGTATGTGGTACCGCCAAACCAGGAATTTTTTAGGATTACTAAGCAAATTCATAACGCGATTCAGGGGAAAGATTATCAATTTAGTTTTCAGGAGAAAAAATATTATATTGAATACAATCAGAAAATCGCCGAATGGATGGACGATATGGAGGCCGATATTGTGGTGGTTCACGATCCTCAGCCCTTGGGCCTTATAGATTTTGTAAAAAATAATAGAAAATTTATATCACGGATGCACATTGACAGTTCCTCACCGGATCCAGGCGCATGGAAATTTTTAAAACAATTTTTAGAAAAATACGACCGTATCATTTTTCATATCCCAGAATTTGCTCACCCTGATTTGCCTCAAGAGCGCGTAAGGGCGATACCTATCGCAATCGACCCTCTTTCCGGTCAGAATCGTCCTATTCGTTCTCGTGCGGCTCAATCGGTTCTCGAGGGCCTCGGCATTGATACTGCGCGGCCTCTCATGACCCAGGTTTCGCGTTTTGACCCGTGGAAAGATCCTGTGGGGGTGGTGGATGCATATCGAATCGCAAGAAAAGAAGTCCCCGGGCTTCAGCTTGCATTACTCGGCCTTTTCTTGGCTCAAGATGATCCCGAGGGGGCACAAGTTCTCAAGCAAGTAAAAGAGCATGCGGGAGAGGATCCCGATATTCATTTATTTCACGATGTTGCTCAAATCGGACCTCTTCGTGTTGCAACATTTGTAAACGTATTTCAGGTTGGGTCCGACGTTATCTTACAAAAGTCTATCAAAGAAGGATTCGGGCTTACGGTTGCAGAAGCCATGTGGAAACGAAAGCCGGTTATAGACGGAAATGTGGGTGGCATTAAGGTTCAAATCGAAGACGGGAAAAGCGGATACCTTGTGAATAGTCCGGAAGAAGCAGCCGCAAGAGTCGTCACGCTCATGAAAGATTCTAAGCTGCGAAAAGAGATGGGAAGAGCTGCGCGAGAACGCGTGCGAGAACAGTTTCTTTTGCCGCGGCTTCTTCGCGACTATCTCAAACTCTTTACAGAATTAATGTAATCGAATAAACTAAGAGGTCCGACCTCCTTGTGTTTGCGGATGTCGGGAGGTCGGACCTCTTTATATTGTTAAGCGTTCTTTGAAAACAGACAGGAGCAAATTCGTTATGCAAGAAAAATGTGGAGTTGTAGGAATCGTTGATCGCGTGCAGCATGTTGCGCACTTTCTCTATTACGGTCTTCTCTCGCTTCAGCATCGAGGGCCAGAGAGTGCCGGGATTGTCGTGTCGACGTTTGGACATCTTCATAGTTTGCGGAGAATGGGAACTGTTGATCGGGTGTTTTCTCAGAAACGGCTTGACGGTCTTGTGGGGAAGATTGGCATTGGACATACGCGCTACTCGACTCGTGGGCAAAGTCAGAACAAGAATACCCAGCCATTTATTTCTTGGTTTCGCGGGAAGAAATTAGCCATCGGTCATAATGGTCAGTTGAAAAATTATCGTCAACTGCGACGTAGGTGTCGAAAACTCGGATATACATTTAAGAGTACGAGCGACACCGAGGTAATTAATGCGCTCCTTCAACTTTCTCAAAAAACCGATTTTGAAGAGGCACTCAGAGACACTTTAAATCTTATTGAAGGCGCGTTTTCCCTCGTCATTCTTTATGGCGAGAAAGTATATGCGGTACGAGACAGATTTGGGATAAGACCGCTTGTCGTGGGCGAGACAAAAACGGGATATATTGTCAGTTCGGAAAGCGCCACCATCGATATTCTCAACGGACAACTTACAAGAGACATAGAGCCCGGAGAAGTAGTGGTGCTTGAAAGTCATGGTCTCCGCTCGTTCTACTGGACCGAGGAACGACAATTAAAAATCTGTCTTTTTGAATATATTTACTTTGCACGCGACGATAGTCAGATTGAGGGAAAACGGGTAGCTGTTGCCCGCAGAAACATGGCGGCACAGTTTGTTGAACAGGTAAGACAAGAGGAAAAGCTGAAAGTATTTGTTCAGAAAAACTGCGATATTATCGTTCCGGTTGCCGACTCCGGGAATGCGTTTGCGGCAGGCATGGCTCAGGTAACCGGTATCCCTCTTGAACCGCAGGCTTTTTATCGATATCACTATGTAGGACGGAGTTTCATCCAACCTTCTCCTGAAATGAGAAAGAAGTTTCCCCGTCTTAAGTTCAATCCCATACCAGAGCTTGTGAGGGGTAAGCGTGTAGGACTTTTTGATGACTCTATTGTTCGATTGGATACGATACCCAAGGTCGTCGAGATGCTCCGAAAGGCTGGGGCGAAAGAAATACACGTCTTTATCAGCTGTCCTAAAATTACCGGAACGTGCCATCTTGGGATTAATACGCCTACTCTTGAGGAGATTGCAGGATCTTCAAAGACTAAGATTCAAATACAAATAGAATCAGGGGCAGATAGTCTGCATTTTCTTGAACTGGATTATGCCGTTGCCGCAGTGGGTATGCCCAAGTCAAGCTTCTGTCACGGATGCATGCAGGGCGGAACCTACGCGGTTCCGAAAGAATAAATGATAATATAAAAAGCCACTCGAATGAGCGGCTTTTTTGTATAATTAAACGGCTCATTTGGTCCTCCTTCGCCAAGGCTTCGGAAGGATAAAACCAAATGAGCCGTTCATTTCGGGTGGGCCAGCCATACGGCTGGTCAGCCGAAGGCTGAAACCTTCTGTGCCTTTCCGAAGCTTTATGCGAAGGAGGGTTTTGAGAGTTTGAGGTAAATGAAAAAGCTCTTCGTACATTGATGAAGAGCTTTTATATGCCTCTATCAAAACTAGTCGGCAAGATCTCGCAATTTGCGCGGCGTTTCGAGAACCAGAATAAATGCGCGCCGAGGACCCTTTGAACGGTTTGGGCCGCAGTAGTGCAACATTCGACTGTGATGAAAGGTCGCGCCCCCTGCTGGTAACGGACACGCTATTGCCCTAGACAGTTCTATGCGTCTGTCTACTTCTAAACCGTGAATACGGGGATCATTATTGATATGACGGTGCGTCAAGACTTTCCGACGGTGTGATTTCGGGATAAATTGCATGCAGCCATTTTCGACGGTTGCCTCTTGCAGCGGCATCCAGACGCTTAACGAATTATATCCCCACTTGTGATCCCAGTAGGCTTCATCC
>JAHCSD010000098.1 GCA_018609185.1 Patescibacteria group bacterium | reverse complement strand
AGTTGGCAGGTACATTATACCAAGATGGACAAAAGAAAGGATTCGAGATACTATATGATGATCGTAATGAAACAGCAGGCACCAAGTTTGCCGATTCCGACCTCATGGGGATTCCGTGGCGGGTTGTGGTAAGCGAGCGAACAGTTGCGCAAGATAGCGTTGAGATCAAAAAAAGAAGCGAAAAAAAGGAGACACTCGTGCCGATTAAGGCGTTTATGAAATACGTAGAGACAAAGATTATATAATATGTTCAATAAATTTTTCGGGAAAATTTCGCAAGACATCGGTATTGATCTTGGTACTGCGAATACACTTGTTTATGTTATGGGCAAGGGTATTGTGATTAATGAACCTTCTGTGGTTGCGGTAAACCAAAAGACAGGAGAAATTCTTGCAATCGGGAAAGAAGCGCAGCAGATGGTTGGGCGAACTCCTTCTTATATCGTGGCTTCGCGTCCTTTGGTGAAGGGGGTCATTTCTGATTTTGAAGTTACCGAGCGCATGCTCCACTATTTTATTGATAAGGTGCACGAGAAGGGGTTTTTCTTATTCCCCCGGCCCCGTGTCGTGATAGGAATTCCGTCTGGCGTAACCGAAGTGGAAAAAAAGGCGGTGCGAGACGCCACAAAGAATGCGGGTGCGCGAGAGGTATATCTGATTGAAGAACCCATGGCTGCAGCCATAGGGGCGCGTCTTCCCATTCAGGATCCTGCGGGAAGTGTGATTGTTGATATTGGAGGGGGGACCACTGAAGTTGCGGTTATTTCACTCGGGGGCATTGTTGCTTCTCGTAGTCTCCGTATTGCAGGAGACAGGCTCAATGACGATATCATTCAACATGCGCGAGATGAGTTCAAATTATTTTTGGGCGAGCGAACAGCCGAACATATCAAAATTACCCTCGGAAACGTTCATCCCAAGGACGAGGAGAAAAGAGAGGCAACCATGCGGGGTAGGGATGTGATAACCGGCCTCCCCAAAGAAATCAAGGTAAATGATAAGGATATTTGGAAGGCGATGGAGCGTTCGGTCTATATCATTGTAGATTCCATTAAAGACGCAATCGAGGAAACACCTCCCGAGCTTGTGGCTGACATTATGGAGCGGGGAATTGTGCTCGCGGGCGGCGGCGCGCTTCTTTTGGGGCTTGATAAGTTGATTGAACAGGAGACCGAGATTCCCGTATATGTTGCCGAGGATCCTCTTACCGCCGTGGTGCGAGGTACCGGAGTGGTGCTAGAGAAACTGGATGAACTTCGCGAAATTATTGTTGACCCCTACACGCATCAGGGTATACCAAAGTAAACCTAGGGATTAGCCAATAGCCAATAGTTTCTATACCCTAAACTCTAATGGCTATACCCTACAACAATGGCCAGCACCGTATAAGATTCTATGAGAGCACCAAAACGTCGATCAATCGCCATATTTGTCGTGATAGGAGTTTTACTTCTCCTTATTTTTTTAGATACGCGCGGGTTTCTGGGGGGGCTTACCATTATGGGATATCGGGCGCTCTCACCCGTTCTCGTACTGGTAAAAACGGCGAGCAATAGTATAGCTGAACTTGTTATGCTCCCTTTTTCCTATTCTGTTCTTATTGAAGAACGAGAACGACTGGTAGAGGAAAATAATGCGCTTCGGGAAAAAATAGTGGGGCTTCGCGAGACAGAGAGGGAGAATCTGTTGCTTCATGATGCACTGAATATCCAGAAACTTGAGGGTCACACGCTGCAGCTTGCGAACATTCTCTACAAGGACGCGATAGTGCCGGGCGACTATTTCTTTGTTGACGCGGGCGAAGCGAACGGTATTGCTAAAGGAATGCCAGCGATATCCTCTTCATCTGTTTTGGTGGGAGTGGTCGCGGAAGCCGGAGATGATTTTTCCCGGATACGCCTCATAACCGATCCCGCAAGCACCATAAGCGCACGTTCTCAATCTTCCCGCATTCTCGGAACTCTCCTTGGAGAGTTTGGGACTTCAGCTTCATTTTATCTTGAACGTAGAGATGAGGTACCCGAAGAGGGGGAGATCCTTATTACTTCTGGATTCGATAAGGGAATTCCCCAAGGGCTTATCCTTGGGGAAATACGGGATGTACGAGAAACAAGAGACAAGACGGATACACAAGCGTCCGTGTCTCTCCTGTTTGAGGTTTCACGCATTGAAGAGGTATTTATTATCACGAGTAGCCTATAATGTTTCTTATTCTTCTCTTCTTTTTTTCAAGTGTCCTTCAAATATCTTTATCCTCTTTCTGGGGGACGGCGCATACATGGGTGAATCTCCCGTTTGTTGTGGGCGTGGCATACATCTTTCTTTTTCCACAGGGAATGAGCCGGATACCATATTATGTAATAGGCGCGGGGCTCGTTCTCGATATGTTTTCTGCTTTTCCTTTTGGGATTATTGCTCTTAGTCTGTTTATTACGTTTCTTTTTATCCGTTTTGTTCTTGTGCGCGTATACAAAAGAAGGGGAATGGTACTTATAGGCGTTGCATTCGCGGGATCTCTTCTCTTGGGGATTCTCGAACGATTTTTCTTGATTTTGTTTGGCACGAATTTCTTTATGTTATTCCCACACCTTTTTTCCGGGGAGCACATCCGTTTTATCATGCGTGAAGCGGGGGTGAGTACCATTTTCATTAGTTCAATCTTACTTATACTTTTTCTTGGTAAAAAACTCGCATCATATCGCAATGTCTCCTTCCAGTAAACTTAGTAAATATTCACTCAAAAAAAAGAGCGCCGGGCCCGAACTTGAACCTCACGAGGTTTTGTATTATGCCGAAAAACACAGGCAAGATCCGCATGAAGGAGAATTCTGGGAAGAACGGTTGGAGCTTCCCATACGAAACGGTGCTTTTTTCCTGCTCTTTGTGCTGATTTTCGGGGTATTACTGGTTCTTGTTTCTCGTTTTGTATATCTCGAACTATTTCAAGGAACAAGCTATGCCACCTTGTCCCGTGTTAATACTGACCGAGCATATCCTCTTCATGCGCCTCGAGGGATCATATATGATCGTAATGGCGAGATTCTCGCCAGAAACAGAAAAACGTATGATGTACTTTTCGATGGAAGAATTCAAGAATCCGCTCTCCGTGAAGAGGAACTTGATTTGTCCTCAGAAATCCTTGGCATACCCCCGGAAATTCTTCAAGCAAGGATCGAGGAGGCAGGGGCGGGGACAGTAGTCCTTA
>JAHCSD010000097.1 GCA_018609185.1 Patescibacteria group bacterium | reverse complement strand
CGATCTGGAGGTCGCGCCTACTATGACTCCGGAAGAATTTACGGAAGAACGACAAAAGAGGATGGACGACCATATGAAGAAGTACACCAGGGCTGATGCAGCTAAGCTTGGGGTAGAAGCGCTTTCTGATCCCGTAGTACAACGAGGCATTATGCGTACCTGGGGCACCAACCAAGCCGTAGGCCTTGTACAAGAGGGTAGTAATGACCAGATCAAAGCCTTTGAGAATGCGGTTCGCAATATGACAGAGGCTGCGGGAGACTTTGATGCCACCCTTCAAATGATCGAGACTGACGTTGGCAAAGGCGGATTAGGCGGATTTGGTAATAAAGGTCTTGCCAAAGCGCTCGAGAAAAATCCGATCCTTTCAGCGCTTGATATACGACCGGGGGAAAGGAAAGAAAAAGAAGACAAAAAAAAGAAAAAAGACGATGAGGATACTGACACAGATACGGGAGGTGGCGGAGGTGGCGGCCCAAGCGGCGGCGGTGACGCTGGCGGAGGTTTGGCCGTGGTAAGAAGAGTGGGAGCTAAACGCACGGCAGAAGAACAAGAAAAAAGAATGGAAGAAGCAGGATTACGGCCTGTCGCAGGAGGAGCCCCGACACCCGAAGAAGAAATTATACAAAAAATGCAAAGAGAAAAAAGATTCTCTGAAACAGAAGTGAACAGGATAATCTCTGACCAACCAGTATCACGTTTGTTCCAACGATATGACCGGCTTCAAAGACTGAAGAAACGCGGAGGCTACTCAGAGCAAAAAATAAAAGAGGAGGAGACAACGATGGAAAAAGAAGCTGAACAACTCGGCGTAAAAGACAGCCTCGACAAATTCAAAGGAATCTACGAAACCCGTAGATAGTTCGTTAAACCCTTATTCATAATTCCTAATTTAGGCCCTACCCCATTAGATAGACTTCGCCATCTAACGGGGTGCTCAATTTTCACACCTCACTCCGTTCGGAGAAAATTGGCATGGATTTCACCCTCACCCAAAAAGAATTTCGCGAACGACTCAAAGAGACACCAGAAAAACTGGTTGATTTTATGGGTTCAGAAGAAGCTGAAAACGCCATAGAAAAAGTAAGCCAAGAATATAAGATACCTCCCGGGCAAACACGCGACCTTGCGTTTTATGTTGCGCACGTCTTCCTGGGAATGCTTGAACCGAAAGAATTTCGCAGGACAATCGAAGAAGATTTAAAATTTGGGTCAGAAGACGCACTTCATATTTCAGAAGAGTTAGAACATAAACTTTTTAACAAAGCAAAAAGGGAACTCCATGACATGTATGGAGTCAAAACCTTTTCTAAAGAACCGCAAAGACACATTTCCGAAAGTCCTATTCTTAAAGAGGCGAGAAAAAATGAGGTGCTCGGAACAAACCTTGACCTCCCCTCCAAGTCTCCTTTGAAACTACCTCCCAAAGAACCACCTCCCCTAGATCTACGTAAAGATCAACAAGGGAAACCACCCTCACCCGAAGATCATGAATTCCCCGGCGAAATCGTTCATCATGGAACAGAGGAACAGCCAGAAGAAAAAGGCGCCCTTGAGGAACTGTCTCCCAAAGATGAACCCCGCCCCGAAGGGGCGAGGCTCGCTCCACAAAGTAGAGCGGCAAAAGAAAAAGAATTTCATAAGCCAGAACCTTTAAAACGGCATACGCCGGTAGAAAAAGATTCTTATCTGGAATCGGTTGAAGAGGAAAAAGAGAATAAAGGACCAAAACCAATAAAAGAAGGGAGAACAGTCGACCTTACGGGCTTGGCCCGCAAAGACAAGCCATCAGGCGAAGTCTGAGTGGCTGCCAAACCGTAACCCCGTTAGATAGAGCTCACAAGCTCGCTCATCTAACGGGGTGCTCATTATTGCAGCCAATCGGGCTGCGTTAACACTTGCCCTCTTGGGGCAATAATGGCATGCAGTTTCAAGTTCCTCAATTCATAGACGTTGAAGATAAGATAATCGGGCCTTTTGGTTTAAAACAGTTCTTATATTTGGCCGGAGCCGGCGCAACGGTCTTTGTGCTGCTTCTTCTCTTCACTCCCGTAGTCGCACTCGTTATAGCAAGCCCCATAGTGGCTGTCGCGCTCGCATTAGCCTTTTATAAAATAAACGGGAGAGATTTCCTATTCTTCCTAAACTCTATCAGCAAATACTTTTTGGGTCCGCGCCTTTACACGTGGCAACGAGAAACTCATGAAGAACGCGAAAAGAAAAAGGTGAAAGAAAAAAAACCGGAAACCGAAGAAAAACTAAAAGCCCCGCCGCCCAAGCCCCTCCCGATAGAAAAAAAACTAAAAAAACTTGCCTGGCAACTGGACATCATGAAACATGACAAACAATAAACCACACTAAGTACCACGAATACCAACACGAAGTACCACGAAACGAATTAGTGGCTATTAGTGTTTATATTAGTGGCTATTAGTGTCCCCATAAGTGCCGAAGGCGCCTCCGACTCAAAACATACTCGATATTGATGAGATCCGCGAAGGGATCGTTTTGCTTAAAGACGGGACGCTTCGCGTGGTACTTATGACGGCAGGCGTTAACTTTGCCTTGCGGAGTGAAGACGAAAAACAGGCCCTCATTTACGGATTCCAGGATTTTCTTAATTCGCTAGACTTTCCCATTCAATTTGTTATCCAGTCCCGAAGAATCGACGGAAAGGATTACCTTGCAGAAATTTCTGGATACAAAGAACGTCATACAAGCGAACTTATGCGGGTCCAAATTGAAGGCTATATGAAGTTCATCAAAGATCTTATCTCATCCACCAACATCATGACTAAAAATTTCTATATTGTGGTGCCTCTTGACCCCCGTACCGGAACCCAAAAACGAGCAGTGGGGCCGGTCGCCATGGTAAAAAATTACTTCGGAGCAAAAAAACAGGCGAAGTTTGACCCTCAAAAATTTATTATTTATAAAGATCAACTGCTCGAACGCGCACGATATGTCCAGATTAACCTGCGAAGAATCGAAATTAATTCTGTTATTCTGGGCACAGAAGCGCTCCTGGAACTCTATTGGTCGCTTTATAATCCTGCAGAAGGAGAAACCGTGGCCTTACCGCCCGAAATAGAAGGGGTACAGTTCGAGAAATATTGAGTCAGTGATTAGTGGTCAGTGATTAGTGGTTAGTGATTAATCAAAACGTCGCCACTAGTGACTAGTCACCAGTCACCAGACACCAGACGTGGC
>JAHCSD010000096.1 GCA_018609185.1 Patescibacteria group bacterium | reverse complement strand
CCGATCTGGACCTTTGTGTAACCCGCTTCTCGGGGATACGGATACCTACTGGTTCGGCACGGGACAGGGAGGCCCCGGCAGCCCCATGGAGATCAGATGCTACGACCAGCACACCAACCACAGATACTACCGATACAAACTGATGATGTTCTGCGAACCCATTGGCACCTGCCCCACCGACGGCGACACCGCACCCCGGGTGGATGAGGTGAGAATTAATTTCTCACCCTGAGCTAGTCGAATGGGTGAGGGTTAATTATTCACCGTAGACATAGTTCAATTTGACAACTTCCCAATTTTTAGTAAACTAAATGTTCGAGGTCGGACCTCGAACATTTTCATATTTACATTTATACATCATGTCTCGCATTCAATTCGAAAATAACAATTTTTACCACGTCTTTAATAGAGGAACAGAGAAGCGGAGGATCTTTCAGGACAACTCTGATTACGTTCGTTTTATTCACTATCTCTTCGAGTTTAACGACAAGAACAATATTTCGAACGTTATTCGTAGGGTCGGAAAAGAGAAATACATTCAGGAAGATGTTCGAGGTCCGACCTCGAACATAAATAAGCATCGAGATTTATTGGTAGATGTAGTCTGTTTCTGTCTCATGCCTAATCATTATCATCTTTTACTTCGTCAAAAAGTAGATGGGGGTATTTCAAAATTTATGCAAAAACTTGGGACAGGCCACACCATGTATTTCAATGAGAGGTACGAGAGAAATGGCGTTTTGTTTCAAGGGAAATTTAAAGCAGTCCACGTAGAAACCGATGAGCAGCTTACTCATCTTTCTCGTTATATCCACTTGAACCCCGTTGAGCTGAAAGAACCAAATTGGAAAGAGAAAGGAATCAAGAACAAAAGTGATGTTTTTCGGTTTTTAGAGAACTATCGATGGTCAAGTTACCCTGACTATATCGGAAAGAAGAATTTTCCCTCGGTGATCAATAAAAAGTTCCTAGATCAGTATTTTGACGACCCTCGGGATTATGAAAAATTTGTTAAGGATTTACTTACAGATCCCGAGGTTATAGGGGATATAACGATTGATAATTAGATTTATGTTCGAGGTCGGACCTCGAACATAAGAGTTGAAGTTTAACTTCAACGGGGCTCCCTAAACGGCTCATTTGGCCAAATGAGCCGTTTATTTTGTTCGTGTACCGTTGGTTTTTTGCTACAAGACTTGCGTTAAGACTTGGGCTTGACCCCGTTAGAGCTCCACCCCGCCCTTTGGGCGTGGCTACAGCCACCTAGGGGTGGCTTAGCTCTAACGGGGTTGACAAGGAAATTTAAAAGGAGTAAAATAGAGATGAAAAATGAATCCCACACATAACTTGCACTGTCCGCAAATTTAGCACCTTTGGTGCTGGTGCAAGTTATGTGTGGGATGAATACCAAGTTTACATTTACTATGTAAGTCTTTAATCAAACGAAGATAACTTTTAAGAAGGGCCGCGAAGGTTTTTCGACCCTTGTCCGGAACATCTTCGCGGCTCTTTGTTTGAGTCGAAGTACCTTGAAAATCAATATATCAGAGCACATAACGCTTTATGTGCTCGATCCTCATTTTTCTTACCAAATTAATTTGGAGAAAAATGGGACCTTTTATAGTTGCCCCGAACCAGACGGTTCGGGGTTAGTCCAGCACCGACTGGTGCTGGATCCCGAACTATTTTTGCAAATAGCAAATTTGCTATTTGCTTTCATTGAGAGTTTGATCCTGGCTCAGGATGAACGCTGGCGACGTGGATAAGGCATGCAAGTCGAACGAGGTCCTTCGGGACCGAGTGGCAAACGGGTTAGTAACACGTAGATACATACCCTAGAGATGGGAATAACCCGGAGAAATCCGGACTAATACCCAATAGTTCTCTTCGGAGTAAAGGTGCACCTTGTGTGTTTCCGCTCTAGGATTGGTCTGCGGCCTATCAGCTTGTTGGTGAGGTAATGGCTCACCAAGGCTATGACGGGTAGGGGACGTGAGAGCGTGACCCCCAACATTGGCACTGCGACACTGGCCAAACACCTACGGGTGGCTGCAGTCGAGAATCTTCCGCAATGCACGAAAGTGTGACGGAGCGACGTCGCGTGCGGGAAGAAGCCCTTCGGGGTGTAAACCGCTTTTAACTGGGAAGAAGGGCCTGGGATGGGAAGAAAGGAGGTGAGGCAAATGGCGGAGAAGAAAAAAGCACAGAAATCTGTGCGTAAGTCTCTGCAAGAGGGCTATGAAGCTTCTGCCGAAGATAATCGGCAGTTCGCCGAAAAAGCCCTGCCATTGTTCCTTGAAGTAATCAAGGAACAAGAATCAGAGGAGGAGTAAATCTCCTCCTTACAAATGTTTCCCTCCAAAAATTGCGGACGATGTTTCGACATCGTCCCTTCCCATCCCCGGCTCTGACGGTACCAGTTGAATAAGGGGCCGCTAAACTCGTGCCAGCAGCGGCGGTAATACGAGTGCCCCGAGCGTTATCCGGATTTATTGGGCGTAAAGAGTCTGTAGGCGGCTTTGCCAGTCTTGTGTTAAATCCATGGGCTCAACCTGTGGGCTGCATGAGATACTGCAAGGCTAGAGGGTGTGAGAGGCTGATGGAACTCACGGTGTAGGAGTGAAATCCGTTGATATCGTGGGGAACACCAAAGGCGAAGGCATTCAGCTGGCGCATCCCTGACGCTGAGAGACGAAAGCGTAGGTAGCGAAGCGGATTAGATACCCGCGTAGTCTACGCCGTAAACGATGAGCACTCGCTGTGTGTAGTGTCGACCCTACACGTGGCTTAGCTAACGCGTTAAGTGCTCCGCCTGGGAAGTACGGCCGCAAGGCTAAAACTCAAAGGAATAGACGGGGCTTTACACAAGCGGTGGAGCATGTGGTTTAATTCGACGATAAGCGAAGAACCTTACCGAGGTTTGACACCATAGTGAACCCCTGGGGAAACCCAGGATTACCCACAAGGACACTATGGCAGGTGCTGCATGGTTGTCGTCAGCTCGTGATGTGAATCGTTCGCTTAAGTGCGGAAACGAGCGCAACCCCTGCGTGGTGTTACAAGTGTCACCACGGACTGCCTTGTTTTACAAGGAGGAAGGCGGGGACTACGTCAAATCAGCATGGCCCTTTGATACCTCGGGCGACACACGTGCTACAATGGCCGGAACAATGGGTTGCCAAGCCGTAAGGCGGAGCTAATCCCATCAAATTCGGTCCCAGTTCGGATTGAGGTC
>JAHCSD010000095.1 GCA_018609185.1 Patescibacteria group bacterium | reverse complement strand
TAGGAGGATTTTGAAGAAGAGCGCGATCCGCAGCTAGATAGGGCCCTTGAGATTATAAGGGCTTTGTCCAATTAGCCGAGCCCGAGGCGAAGGTTAATTGGTTACAAAACCTTACCCCGTTAGATGAGCGAGCTTGCGAGCTCTATCTAACGGGGTGCTCAATATTCTAACAACTCAACGGCGCAAACAAATTTGCTTGCTTCGTTGAGAATATTGGCATGACCATTCAACAAATCTACAAACTCGCCATCAATCTGGGAATAAAGGCTGATTTTCGTTCAAAGCAAGAAATTGATAAAAAACTTAAGAAGGAAAAAGAGAAATTTGAAAAGCTCGACACATGGGAAAAGAAGGTGTTTGATCGGGAGCGCATCACTAATCCCTATTCTGATACGAGAATTCTTATGGGGGATCCCAAGAAAAAGATAAAGAAGATTCTTGCGGGTATTGACATTGACACGCGGGAGATAATCCTTGCCAAGATGTTGGGCGATATAGACCTTGTGATTTCTCACCATCCTCAAGGCATTGCATATGCGGGCCTTGACGACGTGATGCATCTCCAAGCCGACATTTTGAGCCAATACGGGGTTCCTATTCATTTCGCGGAAAACCTTCTCCGTGCCCGGGTGTTAGAAGTTTCGCGGAGCCTTCATCCCGTGAATCACGAACGACCGATTGATGCGGCAAAGCTTTTGGATGTTGCGTTTATGTGTACGCACACCCCGACAGACAATTTGGTCGCAAGTTTTATAAGAAAGAAGCTAAAATCTGCACGAATAGAATACGTGGGGGAACTTATAAAATTACTTCGTGAGGTGCCAGAGTATACGCAGGCGATAAAGAACGGAGCTGGACCGCGCCTATTCGCAGGGTCCGAGGAAAATAGGCTCGGGAAAATTGCAGTCACCGGTTTTACCGGAGGTGCAGAAGGATCTCCCAAGCTTTATGCAAAACTTTCTACTGCGGGGATAAGTACGGTGGTCGAGATGCACGCATCAGAAAAACATCGGAAAGCCGCAGAAAAGGCCCAACTTAATGTGGTTATCGCAGGGCACATGTCGTCTGACTCAATAGGGATGAATTTGTTTTTAGATGAACTATTGAGGAAGGGTGTCAAGGTAGTGTCGACATCTGGGCTCATCAGGATTGATAGGAGTAAAAAGCGTAAGTCTTAGGAGCACATGAAACGTGTTGTTATTAGGATTTATGGTAAGGTTCAGGGAGTGTTTGTTCGGGCCAACGCCCAAGAGAAAGCAAGCGAGCTTGGTCTTACCGGTTGGGTAAGGAATGAGGAGGATGGGACGGTCTTAATTATCGCAGAAGGTCAAGAAGTACGAATGAAAGAATTCCTTAATTGGTTTCAAGATGGCGGCCCGGAGTTTGCGGAAATAGACAAGATTGATGTAGAATGGAAAAAGGGCACGGGAGAATTTAATAGCTTCAAAATTATGTATTAATATGAAAATAATCTTACTTAAAGATATAGAAAACCTCGGAAAGAGATGGGACGTGAAAGAAGTGAAACGAGGTTATGCAAAAAACTTCCTTTTACCTAAGGGGCTTGTGCAAATTGCAACATCAAAGAATATGGAGAGTCTCGAAGAGAGAAGAGAGCTGGAGAAAAAGAAAGCCGAAGAAGAATTAAAGCTTGTTCAGAAACAGGCCTCTTTGATTGACGGAACCGAAGTCACCATACCCGTAAAAGTAGAAGAGGAGGGGACAGTGTATGGTTCAGTAACAAGCCAGATGATGGCCGAAGAACTCGCTAAACTTGGCTTTAAGGATATCAGGAACTCTCAAATTGTACTTGAGAGTCCCATTAAGGAATTGGGTGAATTTCCTGTCATAGTGACCTTTGAACATAACCTTGAAGCAGAAATAAAAGTGATAGTAGTAGAAGAGAAAGAATGAGCAAATTCATTTTTGTTATTGGCGGTGTGATGTCCGGAATTGGGAAAGGAGTCGCCACTTCTTCCATCGGAAAGATTCTTCAGTCGAGGGGATATGCGGCAACCGCAATAAAAATTGATCCCTACATTAATGTAGATGCAGGGACCATGAACCCTATCGAACATGGGGAAGTTTTTGTTACAGAGGATGGCATGGAATGCGATCAGGATATCGGCAATTACGAACGGTTTCTTGATACAAACATTTTATCAGACAATTACATGACGACGGGCCTCGTATACGAGACCGTAATTCACAAGGAGCGTAATTTGGAATATGGCGGAAAATGTGTTGAGGTTGTCCCTCATATCCCCGAAGAAGTTATTCGTCGCATTAAGAAGGTTGCCAGAAACACAAAAGCAGATTTTATTCTCACTGAAATCGGAGGAACAGTGGGGGAGTATCAAAACTTGTTATTTCTGGAAGCTGCCCGGATGATGCATTTACAGAGTCCCGGGAGCGTGCTCTTTGTGTTGGTAAGTTATCTTCCCGTGCCTCAAATGATAGGGGAGATGAAAACCAAGCCGACGCAATACGCGGTACGTACTCTAAACTCTGCGGGGATCCAACCCGATATCATTATTGCCCGTTCGCGGGTGCCAATTGATAAGCCTCGGAAAGAGAAATTATCGACGTTTTGTAATGTTCAGGCGGAAGACGTTATATCAGCGCCTGATATTAATATAATTTATGAGGTTCCTGTAAATTTTGAAAAAGATAAATTAGGCGCACTTATCCTGAGTAAGTTTAAACTGAAATCTAAGCGATACAACCTGAAAGACTGGCAGAGACTTGTAAAGAGGATAAAGAATTTTAAAAAATCGGTTAAAATTGGAATCGTAGGAAAATATTTTGGTACGGGCGCATTTACGCTTTCAGATTCCTATATTTCTGTGATCGAAGCAATTAAACATGCGGCATGGGCTAATAATCGTGTCCCGGAAATTGAATGGCTTGACGCAGAGGCGTATGAAAAGAAGCCCTCGTCTCTGAAAGAATTGAAGAAATATCACGGCATTATTGTCCCGGGAGGATTCGGAGGGAGAGGAGTCGAGGGGAAAATAAAAGCGATTGAGTTTTGCCGCAAGAATAAAATTCCATTTTTGGGGCTCTGTTATGGAATGCAGTTGGCCACCGTTGAATTTGCAAGGAATGTTGCAAAACTTAAAGGCGCGCATACGACAGAAATTAATCCAAAGACAAAGTTTCCCGTGATAGACGTAATGCCCGAACAAAAGACCTTGCTTGAGTCGTCGCATTATGGCGGGACGATGAGATTGGGAGCATATAATTGTGCGTTAGAGAAAGGTACTCGTGCGGGTCATGCAGATCGG
>JAHCSD010000094.1 GCA_018609185.1 Patescibacteria group bacterium | reverse complement strand
AGCTTGTGAGCTCTATCTAATGGGGTGCTCATTATTGCAGCCAATCAGGCTGCGCTAACGCTTGCCCTCTTGGGCAATAATGGCATGGTACGCATTAAACGAGGCAAGATAAAATTAAAGAAACGAAAAAAGCTCTTGAAGCAAACCAAGGGCTTTATGTGGGGGAGAAAGTCAAAAGCGCGTGCCGCGAAAGAGGCCTTGCGCCATGCCCTCACCTACGCGTACCGGGATCGCCGGACAAAGAAACGCGACTTTCGAAGACTTTGGCAAATCAAAATCAACGCAGCTGTTCGAGAAGAAGGCTTGTCATATTCCAAGTTTATCAACCTCCTCAAAAAAAATAATATCGAGCTCGACCGGAAATCGCTTGCCGATCTCGCCGAACACGAACCCGAAGTTTTCAAAAAAGTGGTGGAAAAAGTAAAAAGATAGATCGTACTAACCTTCAATCAAAAAACCTCCTGTATCAGGAGGTTTTTAGTTGATGTTCTAAGAGTTTACATTTAAGGAGTGCAACTTGTGCCAAAATAGGGTTTAATCTGAAGAACATCGATAAGATTGACGCAGCCATTTGCATCAAGGTCGGCCCGGGGGGAATAACTTGGGTCTCCCTCACAACTATTAAAAGCGGGCTTCAAGACTAAGACATCGAGTATATTCACGGTCTGGTTGTCATCAAAATCCGGAGGCAAGGCGTCAATGGATTCGTCGTTTGCGGTTGAGGTCACGGGACACGCACTAAACGGATCGGTACCTAGGTAAGTCTCAACTTCATTAATGAATCCATCGCCATCAGAATCTATGTTGTTTGCGACAGTCACTAATATTTGTGTACTCACGCTATTCGAGAAATCATCACTGTAGACAATGGCTTTAAGTTGATAATTACCGTCGGAATCCACCGTGGTATCCCAGATACTTTTCATGGCTGAAATAATACCTGGAGTAAATCCGAAAAAAGCAATAAATCTGATTGGGTTTCCTAGTTCGGATAAAAGTTCTAGCTCAGAACCGCCTGGGCATCCGGAAACATCTATTTTCACCTCAGTCTTCCCAAATGTTAACTCGCCCTCCTTAGGAACAGTGATAGCAGCGCTCAGTGCTTGTGGCAAGGTTACAGAAATAGAAATGGGGGCCGAAGTTGAAGAATTACCCACACGATCATACGCCACCGCAGTAAATATCACGGAGGAAAGACTAGCTGTAATGGGATACCAAGATAATACATACGGAGAGGTGGTTTTCGTCTGATATAAACTGTCGTTTGCGTAAAGCTCTACTTTAGATAGTCCGGTCTCATTATCTTGAGCATCAACGAGCACGTACAATCTCTTCCCAAGACAAGCTTCTATGATAGCTCCATCGACGGGATCCGTAATCTGCACACTCGGTGGTGTGGTCTCAAGCGGGCCAAAAGTAATATCAACCATTGCGCCTGAGACATCAACTGCCACGGTGGTGATGGTGATGTTCAGTACCGGAACAATCACCGACTGCCCAGGCTCGAGAGCAGCATCAAAAAAATCTTCAAAGGAATTGGACGAATCCGAATTGGGAGTTGCATCAATGAGATGGCTGTCGGAAACAGCAACTCGGTAATTGGTGTGGATAAGAACGCCCTGGGATGCATTGTTGGAGAATGTAAATTGATCAAAGCCAAAAGGTAATCGGTACTCGAGGTAAAAATCGTAAAACTCTCCAGCTATGGGTAAAAGGTCAACACGTCGAATTTTTATAGCCTTGGTTCCAGCCGAAGAGGTTGCATACGGTTCGAGGGTGTAGCGCCCGCTTGAAGTCACCTCAATCATATTTCCGGGATAAAGCCAGGAAAGTTTCTCCTTTTGCCGAGCAGTATAATGAGGTTTGCCAAAGGGATCACTAGTTCGGGAACAATTTTCCGGATCGATCGGAATTGCTATATCTCCACAATCTAAAGCATCGGCATGCCCCACCCCAAGACTATGCCCGAGTTCATGGCGCACGAGTCCGGAACTCAAGTACTTCTTCCAGAGCCGGGCAACCGATGCTCTTACCTCGCCGTCGGCAAATTGGAACCCAGGAGAAACCAGGTTAGCTACGTCGACAAGGCCGATGCTTGAGAAGCCTGCGTAGGAAGTGCATGCCGTATTTTCGAAAGGAAATATAAAGACAATACGTTTGTAGTCCGGGAAAAAGATATCGGCATCTGCCAAATCAACAAGTGCCGGGAAAAATTCCTTCGTATAACATGTCGAAGAGATGGGTAAGGTATACCAGCCGAACACATCGCCGGTGAACCATGTCTGTTGGTAAGAAGCTTCTCTCACAAATGCGTCATAGGAATCCGGGTCAGTGAAAAAGAGCCCTCTGATATCTTCCGGAGTACAGGGCTGGTTTGGGTCATTGTTGTGAAGAGCGCAGGACTCGCTTGGGTTGTCCTGAAAGTTGAAAAGAATGACCGCGGTTTTCTGCTCCCCTATTGCATCGGGTTGTACTTCTTCTAAAACCTCGAGTGTATTTCTCGTAGTGAAGGCGATCTTGTCGTCAATTTGGACACCGGAAACCCGAACACGACTTCCGGATATTGGAAACGGAAAAGAATCTTGGGTAAACAGAGAAAAACGACTATTTCCCGAATAAAGGCTAAGCAAATTTTTGCTGTCTGTAAACCCAATAGCATCAAAGTGAGTAACATCGAGGATGCCTTCATGGACGACGTGTTTTTCTACGGATGCCTGAGTGTTCAAAGGCAAAGAGCTACGTTCTTCTGGTGAAAGCGCAAGGTCAAGAACCTGTTGAAAATTTTGTTCAATGAATGAGAGAAGTTTTTGTTTCCTTGCCTGGGCTATATCTTTAAGCTGTTTAGCGAGGTCTGCTTTCTGTTTTCCCTTTGCTTGTTTCCATTCTTGGGATTTTGTAAGAATCTGGATTGTGAGATCATCTACCGAAAGGGCTTGAAGTTCTTGAGACGAAATGAGTTTTTGTTGTGAAACCTGCGTCACCACGTGCCCGTTTCCCAGAACCAAAATACCAACGCCTGCGGTAAGAATACTTGCCACCACAAACAGCATCCACGAAGGATGTTTTGTTTTGAAGAGATGAATTTTGAGGTTTTGAAACACGGATGGGTATACTTTTATTATACCATAATATTTATACGGAGCAAAGAAATTAGGGCTGGTTTAATCCTGCTTCATTCTGCTTCCGCAGTATGAACATGTTTCTCCTCTTGGATCTCTCCTCTTCAAACAAAACGGGCAGAGCCCAAGCTTTTTTATTACGGCATAGGTAACCTGGTTTTTGCCAAAATACTTTCAAATTCAGGCCGTTCAGAAAAAAG
>JAHCSD010000093.1 GCA_018609185.1 Patescibacteria group bacterium | reverse complement strand
GATACGCTCAAGCGCGGTAATAAATAGGTTTCCAAAGTGGTGGCCGTCAAATGAACCCTGGTCAAAGCGATAATTAAAAAGCCTCGAAAGAGATCGCTCCGCATCCGAGAGCGCAACCAAGGCTCGACGAATGTCGCCGGGAGGCAAAATGCCGAATTCTTCTCTTAACACGCCGGTCGAACCCCCGTCATCCGCCATAGTAACGATCGCACTCAAATTATGAGAGTGTTTCTTGAGTCCGGAAAGTACCGAAAAAATCCCGGTTCCCCCTCCCAGCACCGCTATATTTTTAGTTTCGGGCATAGATTATAATCCTTAGGATTAGGGCTCTAGGACTCGAACAGAATCAATTTAGCGGAGTGCATTCAGGAAAGATTCGAGGCGCGAGAAGTGATGCGATGCTGGAAGCATCGTAAGCGACGAGCAACGAAGAAGCTTGCCTGAATGCACCCGCCCGAAGGGAAGCTAAAAAATTGCCGATTTCTTTGTTGCTTCTCCTCGAAGTAGCTTCCGCTACTCCTTTGTCGCAGCACCTTCGAAATCGTCTCATTTTTTAGCTTCTAAAGTTGACTCTGTTCGAGTCCTAGAGCCCTATTATGGCAAAAAAAATTAAAGACAATATCTTATACCTCTCTACGTTCCCTCCGAGAGAATGCGGTATTGCTACCTTCACAAAAGATCTCACCGATGCGATGGATAGGAAATTTAATCCAAGGATAAAGCCCAAGATACTTGCAATCAACAACGAAGACACCGATATCTATAACTATGACGGTAGGGTGACCCACCAAGTTACTGCAGCTGATATAGAAACCTATATAACCGTTGCAAACAACATCAACGAGAATGAGGATATAAAATTAGTTCACGTCCAACATGAGTTTGGTATTTTCGGCGGAGAATACGGAAATCATCTCATCCCGTTTTTGCAAGTCATAGAAAAACCAGTCATCATAACCTTTCATTCCGTTCTTCCTCAACCAGACAGAAGCTTACAGCGTACTGTCCAGTTTTTACTCGAAAAAGCAAGGACAGTAATAGTTATGAACGAACTCTCAAAAAACATCCTTGAGGAAGAATATAATGCGAATAAATCAGAAATCACTGTCATCCCCCACGGAATCCCCCAAGTTTCTTTCAGTAACGGAGATGAAGAAAAACGAAAACTGGGACTCGGGGGAAAGATTATTCTGTCAACATTCGGAATGCTCAATCGAGGAAAGGGTATTGAATATGCTATCAGGGCATTACCTAAACTCGTGAAGCGCTTCCCTAATTTACTTTATCTTGTTATCGGAGCAACCCACCCAATAGTACGGAGGCACGAGGGAGAATCTTACCGAAACTTTCTTATGACTGAGGTTGAAAAATCAGGTCTTAAAAATAATGTAAAATTCTACAATAAGTATATATCCCTTGAAGAGATACTCCACCACCTTAAGGCAACGGATATTTACCTCTCTCCTGCCCTTGACCAAAAACAATCGGTAAGTGGCACTCTCTCTTATGCCTTAGGGTGCGGAAGACCGGTTATCAGCACCGCCTCCTCATATGCACAAAGCGTTGTAACGCCGGGGAAAGGAATCCTCGTGGACCCTCAAGACTCGAACGCAATAACCAAAGCACTCTTCAGCTTACTCAAAAATCCCAAGCTCAGAAATCAAATGGCAAGAAATGCCTACGCAGAAACACGGCACATGACCTGGTCAAATGTGGCGCTGGCCCATTTCAAGCTTTATCAAAAACATACAGACCTTTCTCAAAAAGAGAAGCTGCCGCCGATAACTATACAACACCTTGAAGCTCTTACGGATTCATTCGGGATAATCCAGTTTGCAAAGCATACAAAACCAGATAGACGCTCTGGATACTGTATAGACGACAATGCGCGGGCCATGATTGTCGCAAGTATGCACTGGACACACACAAGAAACAAACACGCATTGGATCTTCTCCGGATTTATTTACGTTTCATTGCACTGGTTCAGAAATCGGACGGCGTGTTTGTTAATTTCGTAGCATCGAAAAATAGAATAAAAGATACGGAAATCAATGAAGATGCCCAAGGAAGAACTATCTGGTCACTCGGCTATCTTATCTCGCAGAGATCTCTTCCTGCTCCTATAAGAGCTCGAGCAGAAACTATTTTTCGGAAGGCCATGCCGATAATACAAAAAATAAAATCTCCGCGGGCTATGGCTTTTGCCATGATAGGGCTTTATTTTTATAACCAAACGCATCCGAAATCACGCCACAAAAACACATTTGAACGGCTAGCTTACTCTCAAAAGGAGCACTTTCTGGAGACCGCTTCGAAGGACTGGCCATGGTTCGAAGATTACCTTACCTATTCAAACAGTAAATTGCCCGAATCTTTTTTCTACGCCTATCTTGTCACAGGCGAGAAAACATATCTTGATATCGCCAAAAAAAGCTTACGCTTTCTTATCGATATCACGTTTGATAAGGAACATTTTTCGCCTATAGGACAAAACGGATGGTACTTCAGGGATGGGAAGCGCGCCCATTTTGATCAACAACCAGAAGACGCCTCGTCAATGGTCCAAACGCTCCTTACCGCCTACCACGTAACTAAAAATAAGACATACAGGAAACGTGCCCTTCAGGCATTTCACTGGTTTACGGGGAAAAATCATTTAAATCAAATGGTATATGATGAACTAACAGGAGGATGCTATGATGGACTCGGAGAATATTCTCTTAATATAAACCAGGGAGCAGAATCAACTATTTCATACCTCCTCGCGAGGTTATCCATAGAAGAACATGCATAAAGACAAGATCGCACGTAATTTGAAAACCGCTCGAGCCGGGCGGTTTTCTTATTCTGGATATCCGTAATCAACATAGAGTCTATGAGTCTCCCCTCCTTCGTTAACCCCCTACACTGAAGCTTCGGACGGCCAAGAAACTACGGATGGGTAAAGGTCACTTGACCTCGCACACGACTGCTGGCATCTAATATGCTATACTAGAAATCATGACGGAATTAACCATATATACACAAAGGTCGAAAATACATACAATGTCTTTTTTGTTGTTCTAACTCGCGGGAAAAGAACAATGAGGAAGCAAGTTTAAAATCATGTATTTGTCTAAAAAAGTTTTTGGCCTTGCAATGGTTTTCATTCTTGCTCTGGGAGCATTGAGCGGGTTTCTCCTGACTAATGTTTCTCGGAATGTTGCCAACGCTCAGGTTCAATGTGTTGTAGATGAAAGTCTTCTCACAAGAATCTATGGCGGGATATTTCATCGGCCGCTTGATGCGGGTGCGGGCTTTCACCTCGGGAAAAACCTAGATACTGTCTTGAATGATATCGCCAATTCCGCAGAACACACGCAGTATTCCGGTATGTTTAAAGCGATGAAGGC
>JAHCSD010000092.1 GCA_018609185.1 Patescibacteria group bacterium | reverse complement strand
GCCAACTTCTTTACCCGTGCATCATTTCCTAAGGAAACGAGGTGAATCAAGAAAGGCGCTACTTCTTGGGGCCAAATCATCCCTTGTTCGTCGCTCGTTACTTCGAGAATGGTAGCCATGAGCCGGCCAAGACCAATTCCGTAGCACCCCATCCGGATAAGCTCATTTTTGCCGTCCTTTGTGGTATAGTGTGCCCCCATTGCTTTTGAATATTTCGTGCCCAGGCTAAAGATGTGTGCCGCCTCAATACTTGACTCCTTTTTGAGGCTTGCTTTGCATTCCGGACATTGTTTCTTGAGGTTCTCCACAACTTCTGCATTCGCCGCCCAGCCGCAGCTTTTACAAACAAAGATTCGATCTTCACCGCTTTCGGCCAACACCATGAATTCATTGGTAACACTCCCTCCAATGGTCCCGCCCGAAGCTTCGACAACTACCGGATCGAGCCCGCACCGCTTAAATATTTTTTTGTATGCCGCCTGTACACTCTTATAATACCCGGCCAGATCTTTTTCGCTCGTATGAAAACTGTAGAGGTCCTTCATGATAAATTCACGAACCCTCAAAAGTCCTCCCTGTGCGCGGAGCTCGTTTCGAAACTTGTCCTGTATTTGATACAGACTAAACGGAAGTTCGTTATATGAAGAAATACGCGTACGAACCAAATCTGTTATGATCTCTTCGTGGGTGGAACCCAAGGCCATTTCCTTTCCATGCCTGTCTTTTAGGGTAAAGAGGGGCGGGTCAATCGTGTTCCAGCGTCCGGTTTCCGCCCAAATGGCTTTTGGCTGAAGCACCGGCAAAAACACCTCTTGTCCCCCAATCGCATTCATTTCTTCACGAATAATATTCTCGATTTTTCTATGTACGCGCCACCCAAGCGGAAGGAAACTGTAGATGCCTGACGCCAACTGATCTATAAAATCGGCTCTAGCTAAGAGCTTATGACTTATCGTCGTCGCATCCTTGGGCGGCTCTTTTTTTGTTTTGGTGAAGAGTTGTGATTGACGCATACGGCTCTTTGGAACCTCGGTATAGGTTTTGAAAAGACGCGGTCGAAATCCCCAGCGCGGATTTCGCCGCTCTGTACTCGGCCTCGCTCGTCGCCTTCGGCGACACCATGCCCGCTTCGGCCTCCGTAAGCTTTTCAAAACCTATACCGAGGTTCCTACGTTATAGTCACTAATTTTTGTCAAAGAGTATAACGAGTCCTTGACAAGATTTTAATGATATGATATAATGAACATAATATCGGTGCCTAAAACCTATTCATATAAGGAGGAACCATGGAAGAGGTTATCGGCCTGGGCGTGGCAACAGTCGTATGCGGTATTCTCGCATTCGTTCTCTTGAAACGGTGGATTGCCAACTACGATTCTTCCCGTAACGACGAATCTTCCCGCATGGGACATGGTCTGTTGGGCTTTATCGGTTGCCAATTGGGCCTATCAACTGCTATCCTTCTTGTCTTTACTATAATGACTGTGATCTTCTAATAAAATTACTAATAATCTACACGGTCCTGGAAGAAACTCTGGGACCTTTCTTATTCCTTCTAAACGGCTCACTCGACTGAGCCGTTTATCTAATACCCCGATGTTCGATGTTAAACCCTGGAAGATGGTGCCTATTATTATCTAATATTTGATATTAGACAGCGATAACATGAGACCAACTAGCTTAGATAATATAATTTTATACATCTAGTAGAATTCAAACAAAGGTTTTCATTTTCTTCGGGCTGGCTACGGGATCATTAAGGAAGTTATAGAAATAGAGGCGAGAACAATGAAGACCTTTGTTTGAATTCTACGACTCCTCTACGAAACTAATTTAACGATGTCGCGATATGTGATGAAGAGAATAAGAAAGATGAGGAGGACAAATGCTACAGTATGAATCGTCTGCTCTACGTGATGCGGAACGGGTTTGCCGCGCACTTTTTCAATCGCAAGGAAAAGCGCACGCCCCCCATCAAGCGCGGGAATCGGAAGCGCGTTGATAATTGCCAGATTAATCGAAAGGACCGCGGTAAACTGCATAAGATACGAAAACCCGAGTTGCGAAAAGCGTGCGGTAAGCACGGCAATGCCCACGGGACCGGCAAGCTCGCCCGCAAACTTTCCTTGAAAGATAAGGTCTCTAACGATACTGGCAAATACCACCACTATAAGCCATGCTATTTTGAATGCATCCGTAAATCCCCTCCCGATTGCCTCATAAAACGGGAGAAGCACAATTACGGTCTGCGACATCCGGATACCGAGCGCCCCCTCGCCTTCCGGGGGGTCCACACGAGGAAAAATAGTAACGTCATATGTTTCTTCTCCTCGCGCTACCGTAAGAATTATTTCCTCTCCCCGCTTTTCATTAATAAGTTCGGCGAGTCTATCAGGAAAACTAATAGGAAAGACCAATAGTTTTCCCTCTTTAAAATATTTAAGCTCGCGGATTGTATCCCCCAATGCAAGACCTGCTTTATCCGCAGGACTATCGGGAACCACTCCCATAATCTGGACTTTGAGATCAGTAAAATTTCCTATTGTCCCAGCCTTAATCTCTTCTGGAGTAACGGCTGCAGGAAGTCCTGCGGTATACCCCAACATTAAAAGGTAGGCAGCAAGGAGAAAATTCATAGTTACTCCCGCAAATAAGACTAAAAACCGCTTCCAAAACGGTTTCGCGCTAAAACTCCTCGGGTTTTTCCGATCTTCACCCGATTCTCCCAAAATTTTCACAAACCCGCCAAACGGAAGCCAGTTAATCGAGTAAATGGTCTCCCCCACCTTTTTCCCCCAGACTCTCGGAGGAAGCCCAAAACCAAACTCTTCCACTTTCATACCTGCGCGCTTCGCAACAAAAAAATGCCCGAATTCATGAACAAAAACCAGGAGGCTAAGAATACCAATAAATAAAAGGGCAGTAAGTATAAAAATGTCAGAGTGTCAGAGTGTCAGAGTGTCAGAGACTTTAACGCTTTGACCCTTTGACCCTTTGACCCAACGTTTATACTGTCATAAGTTCTCGCTCTTTGTTTTCTACTAATTCGTCGATTTTCTTATTGTATTCATCCACGAGCTTCTGAAGCTCATCTTTGGCTCTGAATTTCTCGTCTTCAGTCGTCTCTCCTCGTTTTTCCATTGCCTGTACCTCTTCCCAAGATTCATCTCGTGCTCTTCGTATGCTTATGCGTACCTCTTCGCGCTTTTCTTTCACGAGTCGCACCATTTCTTTTCTACGCTCTTCAGATAAAGGGGGTATGGATATCCGGATTTGCTCTCCGTCAACCGCGCTCGACAAGTTAAGCGGTGAAGAGCTTATGGCCTTTTGTATATCATCAACGATCGTTTTGTCCCACGGCTGGACAATGATCATACTTGAAGTGGGCACGGAAATTGAGGCGAGTTCCTTAAGTTTGTATACGGTATTGTATGACGCTACATCAAGATCCTCAACAAGAGAAGATTGCGCACGCGAAC
>JAHCSD010000091.1 GCA_018609185.1 Patescibacteria group bacterium | reverse complement strand
TGATAAATCATTTTTGCAAGCCCATAAACTACCGTGTCTTTCCCTGTTCCCGTTTCCCCCACCACCAAGACGTTATGGCGCGTGCTGGTGGCAAGTATTCGTTCCATTTCCCGCAGTTCTTTGTCGTGCCCGATCAGGTGGAGGTCAAAACCTTCTCTTTCGATCTCTTAGGTCATATCTTGCGAGAATTGGTCAAGTCCTATTGTATAACCTGCAGCCCAGTCTCTTCCAATACCCGGCATACGCACAAGGTTTTCATACGTCCAGAATTTTCCCCGATTTCTTTCTCTTTCTTCCAGGGATTCTGCCCAGTATCCAATGTTTTTTACGTCTTCAACATCAAGTTCTTTCTCAAAAAGTTGACCCGCGAAAAAAGGATCATTTTTTGCAAGAGAGGCAAAGAGGTCTCCTATGGTTATATAGGGTTTTCCTCGCTGGACCGCTGCATCAATAGCAAGGTCGAGAATATCTTGAAGGCCTTTTCCGTCTTTTGCGGAGTTTTGTTCTTGTTTAAGTTGTTTGTCTAGTTCCTCGGGTTGGATTCCAAGCCGCATCAGGATAAATTTTGCTGAGTCTAACCGAATGAGTTCCGAGAGGAGGATCAGAGAAAACGATGCTTCGGTTCGTTTGGAAGACTTCTCGGTAGCGGTGAGTATCGTGTGAAGCGCCTCAAAGCTCGTCCAATTGGCAACGTTTGCTTTGCCTGCTTTTATGTCCGGCGCGGACTGGGCGAGTGTCCGTTTGGGATGGGGGGTTTTGAGCCAGTCAAGGAACGCGCGCCAGCTTATTAATAAAAAAACAATAGTGGTAGCAAGCACGAGAAGCCCAAGCCATTGGCTGAAGTAGTAGCCCAGAATACCCAGGTCGATTCTTAGCCAAATAAGAAGGACTATCGCAAGAAGCCCGCTCGCGATAATCATAAGGATATTGGTAAAGGTGCCAAAAAGCCACGCAGGCGTTTGTTTTTCAAACACAAACGCCCGGTACGCATATGTTTTTTTGGGTTCGAAGTTTATCATTAGAGAACGATTAAACCTAGCGACGTTATAATGGCCACAGGGACCGCAAGAGGCAGGAGAATCCAAATAACGACAAGACCAGCCCCGATAGTTAAGATAATCATTTCTGCGGTAAGACCGATTGATATGACGATACTTCGTACTATGGCGCCAAGGGTTCGCGAGATCATGTTTTCCATAAATACGCGGGTCCATACCGCAGCGTCAAATCCCCTTCCATACGAACTGGAAATTCTGTGCCAAGGGGAAAATAAGGTGTTTAAGAGAAGCCCAATAGAAAAATAGTTATACCCAAACAACAAAAAGTTCTTCCATATTCGAAGAAGACCCTTAAACCCAGGTCCATAGTGCCAGTAGAAGTAAATTGCAAAAATTTGTGGAGTCATGTTTGTTAGTCTTTTATCATGGGTATTATCATAATCACGAGCCAGGCGACCCCGATTACTAAGAACACATATATCCCCGTTTCAAGGGCACCCCAAGGAGACAATGTTTCATTTCCTTTCCGAAGTAAAGTATAGATCACTAAAGCGGTTGTTAAAAACGTAATGGCATACCACCACACAATCTCAATTTTTTGGAATATAAAATCGAGAATACTTACGATAACTAGCGAATATAACCCAGAAGCGATTGCCAAGAGGACGAGAGGGAAGTATTGATGCGTACAATAAAGTTCTATTTGGGGCGACAGGGATGTGGCCTTTTCTAGGCAGAGATCAGTTGCTACCAGGCTCAGATAAAGCGGAAGCTTGAGAACAGTCCCGACGACTCCTACAAAATATCCGGAAATATAAAAATAGACAAGGATTATCGTAGCAATTACTGCAAGGATTATTCTTCCTTCGGTTGGCTTCAGAATTTCTTTTAGACTGCTCACGTTTCTATTTTACCATTTTTCAAGGTCCCACGGAAGGTTTGTTTGGAGTTAAGCCTAGATTGGAGAATAATTAAACATTGCCCCGAGAGAATTCTGGCGCAGTCCTGTACCGTGCTTTGCTCTGGTACGGGGCCGTCCATTACAAAAGGCTCTGTTATCCAGAGCCTTTGTTGGTTCATGAACTAATGTTTACTATCGCTTAAAGTTGATTTCTGTCGAGCGTATGATCTTTGGAGGTTTTGAAAATTGCTTTTTGAGTAATAGGAGAGCACCCGCAGGAACTACTTTCCAGCCGAGAATCTCAAAGAGTTTATCCTTGATTTCTTTGAACGCGGCTTTGCCGTCTACCCCCGCAGTTTTTGCGGCCTCAGATCCAATTTCTTGGTAATTTTCCATTTGATAGTTTCCAGGCATGTTATATTCCATGATAGCCCTCATAGCCGCAGGCCAGCCACCCGGATCGTGCTCGAGATGGAGCTTGAGCGCTTTATACATATATTGGTGGTGTCGCGCCTCATCTGTTGCGAGCTTTTTCAAAATTTCTTTTACGATAGGGTCTTTTACTTGTTTTGCCAAAGAGCGATAAAAGATCTCAGTGCTTTTTTCCTGGATCATCGTGTTCGTGAGCGGGTAAATCTCATTCTTGAGTGGTCCAAACGGGCTTTCGATCTTTGCAATTTGTTCCCAGTTCCGGGTGCTGCGTAATCTGTCGATATCAAACTGAAGCTTTTCTCCGGGAATCCCAAGGGCTCGAAGGGCAGATCTTAAGACCCTAAAATGAAGGAGCTCTTCTCGCCCCCAAATAATGGAAAATTCATCTGAGGGGTCGCGGAACCGTCTTACGTGTAGCAACATTTCGACATACACCGGAATAAAGCTTTCAACAAGCATTGCCATATATATGGCGTCTCGCTGTTTGTCTGTAACACCTGCGCGGTCGATTCTTCCAAAATCAATGTCTTTTTGGCGGAACGCCTTGACGCGTTCTTCGTGCTTTTCAAAGTACTTATCTGTGAGTGCTACCATATCTCCTTTAAGGGACATCGCTTCGTCTCCTTTACTCTACCGGAGAACTGTCTTGAAAATTATTTTTAGTATTCCAGATGGGTTTCATAAAGTCAAGCATCTCAGAGTGGTTTTCCGGGCAGTAGTGCCATGTCAACAGGTCAAGTGCTTTTGCGGTTGCAATATTTTCCTCGAGGTCATCAATAAAGAGCGTTTGTTCGGATTTTATTCCTGCTTTTTTGAGGCATACTTCGAAGATACGAGAATCGGGCTTGGCAAGACGCAAGCGGTATGAGAGGAAAAGCCCGTCGAAGATCTGGAATATAGGATGCCGCCGGTAATAGTTCCACGCGACCACGTTGATGTTAGAGAGAAGATAGAGTTTATTTTCTCCCTCCTTCCATTCATTGAGAAACGTGAAATATTCTTCGTTTGGCATACTGATCATATCCCAAATTTCTATGAATTCAGTCGGGGTAATGCCTAATTCTCGAGCTCGCATCTCTAAGTATATTTTTCCGTTTATCTTTCCTGTGTGTGAGGGTCGTACCACCTCGCTTTTATCCCAATGAATAAGGAGTTCGCTTGGATTTTTTGTAGTACGTTTTGAGACCTC
>JAHCSD010000090.1 GCA_018609185.1 Patescibacteria group bacterium | reverse complement strand
AAGTACGTCCCCGTTTAGCCGCGTCGGATTCGTAATATCGAGCTGATCCCATTCGAGTTTACCGCCCGGCATTGCATATTTACCCGGATGAACTTTTTCTCTCTCGCTTCGCTTAAGAATGAGGCACCGGTCGTCGCTCTCACGAAACACCACCACATTTGCGACAAAATAAAACAACTTGTTCTCTTTTGCGTTTTGTAAACTTATTTTTTCTGCTGGCATATCTTATTTATAAACGGCTAATTTGGCCAAATTAGCCGTTTATTTTGGCGTATAATAGACATTTCTCCCCGTTTCTCCTTTTTGTTCAAGTCGCCCCTCCTCCTCAAGTTCCTGAAAATAATTGGTTGCCGTAGCATCAGAAACCCCCAATAATTTCTCAACATCATTATTTGTCACGCGCTTATTTGTACGCACAAATTCAAGAATCCTCTCTTTTGCCTTTTCCTTCTTCTCCTTTCTCGCAATATCGGCCGCCTCTAGTCCTGAACTCTTTTTCTGGCCTCGCATTCTCTTCCGCATGGCCAACGTCCACCCGAACCACATTCCGATAAGACCGAGGACAAGAAAGATTATGATTTGAGATAGTGAACTCATAACGGTATTCTTTGCTTTATGTACTTAACCATTAACTGCCTCTTCAATCAACTATTCTCCTATTCGCACGAATTAGAGAGATGATATTAAAGCCTAAGCGGCCGTGGCATTTTTAATATATGTTACTGGAGGTCACCCATCCGCCAAATCACGCGGCCAACAGAGCCGTCGGTAAGGCGTACTTTTATTCCACGGGAGTGAACGGAACGTGAAGTCAAAATATCTTTCACAATCCCCTGTTTATAATTGTCAGTCCCGTAATGTTCTTTCTCAATAACCCAGACCACGTCACCTATTTTAATTTCATTTCTTTTCGGAAGATTTATTTTGTGTTGTGGCATTTTTTATATCCCAGTACTAGAACCTGCGGTCGAGTACCAGGACTGCGCTCGCCTTAATGTCGCATTTTATAACTTTGGCTCGCTTGCTTTTTACCCTTCCCATCCTCCTTTCCTCCTTCGCTCTTTCGAGCTTCGGAAGGACACAGCGCCAGGGCTTCGCTTGCCATTCCGTAGCAGTAGCGTGAACTACTGCGAAGGATGGGAAGGACTCCGCTCCTATTCTTTGTGATGTGGCGCGCCAATCATGCCACATCGTTTATATTTATAGACCTTGTTCGTTGTAGGGTTAATCGCTCCGCATGGACACGGTTCATTCCTCCCTACTTTTTCTCTAGCGGGAACCGCACCCGATGCACGCATAGTTCCGGCAGTTGATACGGCTCCTTGCTGGGCCAACTGTTCCTGTGGGGATTTCTGTGCGCCTTGAAGATGTATATGTTGTTCTTCGCCGGTGGGTCCGCTATGTCTTGCTAGCTCAACTTTAAAAATGGTTCCTGCAACTTTACTTTGAATGGCGCCAAGCAACTCTTTAAACATTCGATGCCCCTCATTTTTATATTCCACAAGGGGATCTTTCTGCCCGTAAGCGCGAAGCCGTACGCTGTCACGCAACTCTTCCATAAGTTCCAAATGATCCATCCATAACATGTCGATATTACGAAGCATGACAAATCGTGTAGCGTTCTCCATGTTCTTCTCGCTGAGTTCCCGTTCTTTTGTTTCCAATTCCTTACGTGCGACACCGGTAACATATTCTATTATGGCAGGCCTATCTTTGATATCTTGCACATTTGCAAAAATATCTTCATCGGTCGAGAGGGTGTTTTTTAACACGGTACTTGCTTCTTTAAGATCCCAGCTTTCGGGATGCTCGCCTTGCGTGTGAAATTCAACAACTCTTTTAATTTCACTTTCGATCATCCTCAACATTTTACCTTTAATCCCCTGAGCTTTTGGGTCCTTAACCTCCTGTAGTATTTCTACCCGTTCCTTATAGATCGTCGCGCGCTGAACATTCATTACATCATCATACTCGAGCACGTGCTTTCTTGCGTCAAAATTATAGCCTTCTATTTTCGACTGAGCGGACTCTATGGATTTTGAAACCAGTGGGTTTTGAATGGGTTGGTCTTCGGGAAGCTTTAACGTAGTCATGATATTCTTTATTTTCTCTCCCCCAAAAATCCTCATAATGTCGTCTTCAAGCGAAAGAAAAAACTGGGAAGAACCAGGATCCCCCTGACGCCCCGCACGGCCCCTTAATTGATTGTCGATTCTGCGGGCCTCATGCCGTTCTGTTCCAATTACATGAAGACCTCCTAATTCTATAATTTTAGATGCTTCATCCTGCAAGGGAGGATTTCCTCCTAGTACGATATCAACCCCACGACCTGCCATGTTTGTCGCTATGGTAACGGCGTCCAATCGCCCCGCTTGTGCGATGATTTCGGCTTCCTGTTCATGATTTTTTGCATTTAGAATTTTGTGCTGGATTCCTTCCTTTTTGAGAAGCGCGCCGAGATATTCATTTTTTTCAATGGACACGGTTCCCACAAGCACCGGTTGACCCCTGAAGTGCCGTTCTTTAATTTCTTCAACTAACGTCCTAAACTTTGCATCTTCGGTTTTATAGACTCTGTCGGGAAGATCGGTTCTCAACATGGGCCGATTCGTAGGAATCATCACCACGTCAAGCTTATATACCTTGTGAAACTCCTCTGCGTTTGTTGCCGCGGTCCCGGTCATCCCCGCAAGTTTCTCATACAATCGAAAATAATTTTGAAATGTAATGGATGCAAGGGTCCGCGATTCTTTTTGGACCTCGACCCCCTCTTTTGCCTCAATCGACTGGTGAAGACCTCCTGAATATCTTCGCCCGGGCATAAGACGCCCGGTAAACTCATCCACAATGATCACCTCGCCGTCTTTCACCACATAATCCTTATCTCGCTTGAAAAGTATGTGTGCTCGCAAAGCCTCTTCAAGATGATGCACCATGCGAACCCCCCGCTCTTCATAAATATTATCCACCCCGAGAATTTTTTCAATTTTGGTGATTCCCTCATCTGTCAATGATACCGCTCTCATTTTTTCATCTACCGTATAATCAGTTTTGCTGGTAAGTTTGGGAATTATGAGGGTAAACTCCTGATACATTTTCGTAGAATCTTCATCGGGTGCGGAAATAATGAGCGGGGTCCGCGCCTCGTCAATGAGGATACTGTCTACCTCATCAATAATGGCAAAGGCAAGAGAAGTGGGCTGGATGGCGTCCTCAGCGCGATAGGCCATATTACTCCGAAGATAATCAAAACCAAACTCATTGTTTGTCCCATACGTAATGTCTGCGCCGTACGCTTCCTTGCGAGAAGAGGGCCTTAAATAGGTCTCAAATACCTTAAACCCTCCCTCTGTATCTCTTTCTCGGTCACGCATAACGTCTCCCTCTTTGCCTTCTGTTTTAAAATCCGGATCATAAAGATACGCAGTGTCATGATTAATACATCCCACAGAAAGTCCCAGCAAATGATATATCTGGCCCATCCAAACCATATCGCGTCGCGCTAAATAATCGTTCACGGTTACTATGTGCACCCCCCTACC
>JAHCSD010000089.1 GCA_018609185.1 Patescibacteria group bacterium | reverse complement strand
CCTCTTCGAGCGCCTCAATTTCTTCTGCGGTGCGGGGCGCAGCCACCGAAACAATCACTTGATCTGGTTCGCCCAGACTCTCGGTGCCTTCGGGAAGCGTGATGTTTTCAAGTAATATTTTATCATCAAAAGATTTCAGGATCGAAATGTCGACGGTTATCTCTTTAGGCAGCTTCAAAGGAAGGCCTTCGATCTCTATATCATATGCGTTTTTGAGAAGTATCCCTCCGAGTTCTTGTACGGCGGGCGCCTCTCCTTCAAACACTAAAGGAAGCGAAACACGAATAGACTTATCCAGGCGCACCTTATAAAAATCTACGTGGATGAACTTATCTGTAAGAATATCACGAGCGGGTTCCTGAATTAATACGGGAAATTCTTCTTCGGATGTTTTATCCTGTTTCTTTTCTTCTTTCTCAACTTTTAAATTTACCAAGGTCCCCGGTCCCGCATGGTTGTAAAGTTCCGCAAAGCCCCGGTAAGGAACCTCCACGATAAAACTTTCAATTCCCGGACCATACACAACACCAGGAAGAAGTCCTTCCCTTCGCAGTTTCTTTACTTTTTTGCCCTTGGCGCTTCTCGGTTGTACGTTTAGTTCTAACATGCCAATTTTCTCCGAATGGAGTGAGGTTATCCTTCGACTTCGCTCAGGATAACCCTGAGTGTAATCGAATGGGTTAGAAAATAAGACCAGTTTTACTTCCGATCGCGCTGCGTCTTCGACTTACGCTCTCGGGTAAAGCCCTTACCCACCGACTCCATATGTACATGCATCTCGAGCACTTCGTCAGCAGTAAGGGGAGAAAGTTTTTTCATTTTTTTTAAATCTTCTCGGGAAACATCGGTAAGCATCCCAATGGTAGTAACAAGCCCACTCAATGGGAAAAATACCGCAACGATTACAGAGCTTAAACAATGTTCACAATTAATATAAAACGACATAAATTCCTGATTTTTCTCAAGAACCGATGCGTTATCTGAATTATATTTCTTATTACAAATGGGACAATTCCCTAAAAATTTAATTTCTTTCATTGACCTCGATAGGACACGAATAGCCACTAATATTAACACTAATGGCCACTAATATTTTCGTTTCGTGGTACTTAGTGTTGGTATTCGTGGTACTTAGTGTATCTTACTTCTGATTTTTTTACAAGATCGTGTCATTCGCTCATTTTTGTCTAAATAATATCAACCGCCCCAAACAGCCTTAGTTTTTTTTCCACCACCCTCCTTACCGCATCAAGAGAAGGACCAAGAAACTTATAGGGCGTTGTTTGGTCGGGATCTCTTTTTAATGTCCCAACCAGGGCATCGTGAAACGCAACGCGTAATTCAGTATTTACGTGGATATTACTCATTCCCAAAGAAAGAGACGCGGCAATATCCTCATCGCTGATACCCGAACCCCCATGCAGAGTGAGAGGCACGCCGGGCACTGCTTCGTGAATTTCTTTTAGTCTTTCCAGGTTAAGTTTTGGGTTTCCTTTGAGGGAAATCCCGTGAATATTCCCGATCACTATGGCAAGCCTGTCCACACCCGTCTCTTTCACAAACCGGACCGCTTCTTCCGGAGAGGTCATGTCTTCCGGCTTAATTTCGATTCGTTCTTTATGAAGGTCGGATGACCCGCGAATATAGCCAATCCCCCCCTCTACCGAAATATCAGGATTTTTTTCCTTCGCATAGTCCACGATTTGTTTGCTAAGTTTAATGTTCTCTTCAAAAGAGAGCGCCATTTCGTCAATTTGTACCGAGTCATATCCCGCATCAATTGCCGCCTTTGCGCTTTCAAGGGTTTTGTGGTGATCGGCATTAAGGTAGATGGGAAGATCAAGGTCATCTTTCCATTTCGCAACTAACCCCACTGCTCTTGTATGGCCTAGAAAACCTGCCTCTCCTTCTGAGGTGCCCACAAATACAGGAGAACGCAAAGACTCGCACGCCGCAATAATCGCCTTAAGAGCCGTAACTTCAGAAAAGTTAAAATGCCCCAGGGCGTAATCCCCATCTTTGGCTTGAATCAATAAATCTTTAAGTTTATTTGACATTGTAACTACGATAAAGTGATTTTTCCTTTTTCCATATTTTCCAAAATATATTGATCGAGTTTATCATATCCTCCCACATACTCGGAAAAAATCTTGTTCCATAAGGCTTCATGCTGGTGATAGGAGAACGTCTGGTTTTCTCCGTCACTTTTTGAAGCAGCTCCCATCGCATTGTCTTCCAGCTCAAAACTTATATACTCGCGCCCACCGATTTTTTTGTCAAACCACCCTCCCACAGCCCAGAGATCGTTCCAAAATTCCAATCCGCTCTCCCGCTTACTCTCTCCGAACGCCACTATGTCTTCCTGTGCTTTTCTCCAGTGTTTGGATTCTGGATTCACGTGCGGCGTAGAAAGCCGGGGATCTTCCGGATTTTCTTTCCAGAGATAACGTTGTGTGATAAGCCACTCGGAAGCACGCGGGGTTTCGGGCTCAGAGACATCCCCTCTCAAGGCAGAGATAAAGTGAGTGCTAAAATCCGGGCCCTCCGCATACCGCCGGAACAATTTACTGTAAAAGGCGATCTCATGAAAATAATGCAGTAAGAGTGCAAAATCGCGCAAAAATTTACCACCCTCGGTTTCAGCAATAGGGTTCAGAAATATAATTCCAAACTCTTTAAGATGACTTACGTTATGATGCTTTTTGGCCACATACTTTTCGGCAATCTCCTTCCATTGCGAGCCCAATACCCGAAGCTCAATCTCGCGTTCTTCAAAGTCATTAGGGGTAAACTTCCGGTAGGCTTCATCAAACGTCTTATGCATCCATTCATTGGTTTCGGTAAAACGCAATGCGCTGAACAGATCTCCGATATCTTCATGCGTAAGCATCTCTTCGACGTTGTTATACCCCAAATACCGCATCGTCTGCTCGGGAGGGCGCTTCCGCAAAATTTCTTTGGCGTTTTCCTTCTTTAAAAAATATCCCTTGTCTTCGGTAGCCATCTTTCGTGCGGTTTGTGCTATTTTTTCAAACGCGTCCCCTGCTTGCCCTGAGCCCTGTCGAAGGGACTTATCCGAAGCACTAAAATCGGCGGGAGAGACTCCGATATATTTATAGAGCTCCTTTTCGTGAATAAGCACTTGCTCAAAAAGTGCCTCTCGAACCTCCCCGGCAGTCTTTGATTTCACCCCGAGCCCTTCGAGCGTTCGAGTAATCAGTTGCTCATTTTCTTTCTCAATGTTTTCAAGAACCGGAGGGAACCCCTTTTTTTGCATTTCACTCTCGAGCTGCTCTAATACCTCGGGCCTTGTCCGCAAACTTTTTGCTAAAATCTCATGTGCTGCTGTCATAGCTTTTTAAGTTTTATCTTCCCCCATCGATAGATGGGCGCTCCTTTCCGTAACAGTCCGTCACGGGAACCTAATTTTTCTATTTGTGAAGTAGCATTTGCGCTTGCCAACTGGACCGCGTATTCTAGTTCATCTTCCCGGGGCCTTCCACGTTGTAGCTCCATCATGGCCGCGACAAAACCTGCGCCAAACGCATA
>JAHCSD010000088.1 GCA_018609185.1 Patescibacteria group bacterium | reverse complement strand
GGCGAAAATAAAACCGCCCAAAAAGACGGGGACCTGCGCAAAACACCAGCGCGTGCTCGCCCAAGCCATTAAACGGGCAAGGTACCTCGCATTATTGCCCTATACGAGACTCTAGTCCTACAGACACAGACCGAATTACATTAATTCAATAACCTCGAAACCAAAAGACCCAAGGATCATATCCCTGGGCCTTTTTCGTTTTTCTTTTGTTCTCTTCTAGATAGGTCTTCGGTAAAGGTGTCCAAAAGCGTCGCGGAGCCCGAATGGGCATGGTTCGAGCGAAGCGAGAGAGTGAGGGCGAGCGAAGAGCGGTCATTTTCCTCGCTGGGGAAAATGACCGCGTCTTTTGGAGGCCTTTACCGAAGACCTATCCTGTTGCTGCTTTTTTAATCTTATCCACAATCTCCTTCAGTAATTTTTTATCATTCAATAGGACCTCTTTGCATCCATTAATCCCCTGCCCTAATTTTTTGTTGTCATAACTAAACCACGAACCGCTTCTCGTAATTATGCCGTGCTTCACTCCAATCATTAAAATATCTCCGATCCGAGAGATACCCTCGTTGTAGAAAATATCAAACTCGGTACTCTTGAAGGGGGCGGCTACTTTATTTTTAACCACCTTTGCTTTGACGCGGTTTCCGATTATATCTTCCCCTTGTTTTATCTTTACTGAACTTCGGAGCTCAATTCGAACCGAGGAATAAAACTTAAGAGCCTTCCCGCCCGGAGTTGTCTCGGGGTTCCCGAAGACAATCCCAATCTTCATTCGTATTTGATTTATGAAAATAACCGTGGTTCCTGATTTTGCGGTAATTGCGGTTAACTTGCGAAGCGCCTGCGACATCAAACGCGCTTGCAACGCCATGTGGCGATCCCCCATCTCGCCTTCAATTTCCGCCTTAGGGGTGAGTGCCGCAACCGAATCAATAATAATCAACCCCACAGAACCCGAACGAACCAGTGTCTCTACGATCTCAAGCGCCTGCTCTCCTGTATCGGGTTGCGAAATGAGTAGATCATTGACTTTCACCCCAATTTTCTTTGAATATTCAGGATCAAGCGCGTGTTCGGCATCAACAAACGCGACGAGTTCACCCCGTTTTTGAGCTTCTGCTGTTATATGAAGCGCAAGCGTAGTCTTTCCTGAACTTTCAGTACCATAAATCTCAATAATCCTTCCCTTGGGGATTCCTCCCACGCCCAGCGCCAAGTCAAGGGACAGAGATCCTGTGGGAATTGCATCAATATCAACCCTCCGCACATCCCCCAATCGCATAATTGATCCTTCGCCAAAACGTTCGCGTATTTCAGATACAGTTCGTTCAAGCGTGTCCTTTTTGTCGTCTTTTTTACTAGTTTCCTTGGTCATTAGATGTCACGTTATCTTCGTCCTCTTCTTGAGGACGCACGAATGTTATTTTTATATGCTCTTTGGTCTCTTTATTGAAACGGCTCACCGCAACAAGTTCAAATGTGTTTACCCCCTCGCTCAAAAAAACTTCCTGACTAAAACGGCCGTTATCATCAATATATACCGGTTCCCCGTTTACTGTCAAAGATGAACTCCTCTCCACCGCACCCTTTAAAACAAGTGAACCCTGCTCGCTGATATGCACCTCGTCCTCAGGATGGGTAATATGGACGATCGGCGGACTGAATATTCCATACAAACGAGAAGCAACATAAAAAAGAGCAAAACCCCCTGCAAGCAGAGCCATAGCGACTTTAAGAACAAACGGGTTAATTCGTACGGGAATTGTTCTTTTGGCCGTTGTGCTTCTCCGTTCTTGGATTGAGTCTCGTACCTCGAGCTCCGTGGTATATCGCTTAACAAGTTTTCGTTCCTCAAGTCCTAAAAAACGGGCATACGCCTTTAAAAAATTCAGCGCGTAGACACGAGCAGGAAGCTGGGTAAAATCATCGTTCTCTATCGCCTCAAGATATTTCGTCCGAATATTAATCGCTTCTGATGCCTCTTTTAAAGAAAATCTCTTTTCTTCCCGAGCCCTCTTAAATTCGCCCCCCAACGACCCCGAGCTTTCTAATTTTCGTGTGGTAAATTCGTCCATCGATTAGAATTATGAATCAGATAAAATTTTGGTCTTTCATAGGAGCCCGTGATATAGGTTTCAAAAAGCTTTCGGAGAGTGAGCGGGCATGGTTTCGCCGAAGGCGAAGAGCGAGCTCGAGAACAGAGCGGCGATTTCCTGAGAGGGGGCGTTCTGACTTGCCGAGCTCGGCTCGGCTGCGCAGAAACGCCTCGCCTCTGGACGCTGGGGAAATCGACCGCGTCTTTTTGAGGCCTATATCGCGGGCTTCTCACCATCATCCTGCTCCTCGAATTCATCTCTAAGAGATCCCCCATACACCTCTCGCGGCTTTGCCCCTTCTCCGGCCCCCACAATCCCTTCTTCCTCCATCATGTCAAGAAGTCTGGCTGCGCGCGCATACCCCACACTGAGACGCCTCTGAAGAAATGACGCAGAAGCACGCCGCGTCTCAAGCACTAGCTTCTTCGCTTCCTCATACATCTCATCCTTCTCCTCATTAAAAGAATCGCCTCGCATCTGGCTAGTACCACGAGGGCTTCCTCCCTCAAGAATTTCTTCTTCGTCGAAATCTGAAGAGGTATCCGGCTTCTGGGTATCTTTGATATATGCAACCACTCGTTTTACTTCTTTTTCGGCAATAAAGGCGCCTTGTAATCGTTTCGGCTTTATGTTTTCCGCTGAAATAAATAACGAGTCTCCGTTCCCGAGTAATTTGTCCGCACCCGCCATGTCAAGAATGGTTCGGGAATCCACTTAGGAGGCAACCTGAAATGCAATGCGTGAAGTAATGTTTGCTTTAATGAGCCCCGTGATTACCTCAACCGACGGTCGCTGGATGGCAACAATCAGATGGATGCCCACAGCGCGCGCCATCTGCGCAAGCCTCACGATCGAACTTTCAATTTCCCGAGGCTTAGCAGCTATTAAGTCTGCAAGTTCATCAATTATTACCACAAGATAGGGCAGATATTCTTCGGGTTTTCCGTTTGCGCCCCGCGTGGTGATTCTACTATTATAGGAACTTATGTCTCGCGCTTCAGCCTTTGCTAATACCTCAAACCTGCGCTCCATTTCTCCCACAAGCCATCTCAATGCGCTTACGGTTTTATTCACGTCGGTAATAACGGGAGTAAGAAGATGGGAAAGGCCATTATATACGGGGAATTCAACTCGCTTCGGATCTATAAGCACCAGGCGAAGTGTTTGCGGAGAATTTTTGTAGAGAAAACTTATAATAATACTGTTTAAACAAATAGTCTTTCCGCTCCCCGTGCTTCCCGCAATTAAGAGATGGGGCATTTTCTCAAGGTTAGTATAGGTGGGATTCCCCGCAACATCCTGCCCGAGCGAAAACAATAAATCCGCGGGGGACTTGGAAAAGTTTGGGTTCTCAATAAGATTTCTGAGTCGTACAAACTTTGTTTGTTTATTAGGGATTTCAATCCCCACGAGAGACTTACCGGGTATGGGTGCCTCAATCCGAGATCGGAAGAGCGT
>JAHCSD010000087.1 GCA_018609185.1 Patescibacteria group bacterium | reverse complement strand
TGAGGTGTATGTGTGAAACAGTATAAATTTACCGTAATTCTTTTTCTATTGGTGTTTATCGGCACTATCGCGATGGGTGCCGGATCCGTTCTTTCGAGGTACAGTGAAAAAGTAGAGTTCAGCTTCGAGACCGAAGAAGCGTTTTTCGCGATTCGGGAGCTCGAAGACCTTGATGCGTTAGAATACAGTCTTATTCGGAACGAGGATCGGATTAACTATAATCTCGGCGTGTATTATTTTGAACGAGGTCAGTATTCCAGATCAATCCTTCATTTTGAGAAGGTGATTAATGCTTCCGGAAGTTCCGAGATGAGAGCGAAAGCTCATTACAATATCGGCGTTGTGTTTTTTGCGCTTTTCCGACAGTCTAGAGAATCGTCGAATCTTCAACTTGCCATTGGTCGTTTCCAGGAAGCACTGAGGGAAAATCCGTACGAGGAAGATGCTCGATATAACCTGGAAAAATTATTTCAGCGAATATCTCTTGGGCAACTTCCCGGAGGGGGAAACGGCCCGGGAGGCGATGAACATGGCGAGGGCATACCCGATGAAGACTTCTAGCCATGAAGCGTGCTTGGCCCTGCTTCATGATTGCAGGGAGCATGTCACATGATACAGTTTGAGAGCCCTATATGGTTCTGGCTTTTCCTGGTAATTGTTCCGATCGCGGTATTCCTGATTTGGGAGTTCCGCGAGAAGAGTCGTGATGTCACTCGAGTTGGCGGGGAAAACTCTCCACGAGCAGTCTTTTCTCAGTGCGGTAAAGGACTCGTATGGGCGATCCTGGTGAGTTCGCTGGTGTTTGCCCTTGTCAATCCTCAAATTGTCCGCACGAAACATTTTCTTGAGTCTTATTCACAAGCCCAGGTTGCAGCAGTCTTCGATGTTTCGCGCAGTATGGCGGCACGTGAAGATCCGGATTCTCCTAATCGTCTTGCCCGGTCTCGCGAACTGTTTCTTGAAGCCTTGCCTCATCTCGCCGGCTCGGAAATTGCGCTCTATGCATTTACCGACGTATTCCTTTCACACCTTCCTTTTACTGCAAATCACAGCTTGGTGCATTCTACGCTCGAGCATGCAGTCGTCATAGAATCGTTGCCTATACCCGGGTCTGATCTTGGTGAGGTTCTGGAAGAAATCAGCCAGAAGTTCGACCCCGCGAAGGAAGAAAAAGTCATTATTCTTTTTAGCGATGGAGAGTTTACGAAGGACGAGGATTTTCCCCCAGAGATTTTTGAAAACATGGCGCAAGAAGGCATTACCTTAGTCGTCGTAGGCGTGGGCGAAACCGATGGCGCCACGATTCCGCAATTTGACGAAAAAGGCGTCTTTACAGGGTTCTATGTTTTGTCCAAAGAGACAGGCATGCCGCACGTTTCTTACCTTGACGAGGAAAATCTGAAAGACCTCGCTTTCCAGGCCAATGGACACTATTTCAACGAGCGCGATCTTGTTGATATAACCAGTTTTCTGGAAGATTCAATAGAGATTAACATTACTGAAACCGAACAAACAGTAGATCATTTTACCGATTTATATCCTTGGTTTGTTGTATCTCTTTTTGCCGGATTTGTTCTTTTGGTAAAGTTTCATAATTAAAGCCGCCAAGTCAGACTTGACGGCTTTTTATTTGTTTCTTCGTACGAAGTACGATCAGAAACAAATAATCCTTCCGAAGCCTTGGCGAAGGAGGATAACATTATCGCACAATTGGGCGGTTCCATACATCGAGTTGCAAATTTTATACTGCCGTGTTAGCGTGAGGTAATGGAAAAGAGAATTGTACTGGATCTGGAAACGAAAAATAGTTTTGATGAGGTAGGAGGAAGAGATCATTTGCAAGATTTGGAGGTTTCTTTGGTGGGGGTCTATGACTATACACAAGATGCTTATCATGCATATGATGAGCGACAATTTGATCAGGTAGAAGCTGTGCTCAAAAAAGCCGATGAACTCATCGGCTTTAGTATTAAACAATTTGACATTCCCGTTCTTGATCCTTACCTTAATATATCCATACGAGAGAGCGTAGGCGTTATCGATATCATGGATGACGTTGAACGGATCCTCGGGTTTCGTGTAAGTTTGGATAACATTTCTCGCGCCACTCTTGGAGCTTCAAAAAACGGGCATGGGCTTGATGCGATCAAGTGGTATCGTGAGGGGAAACTCGATCTCCTAAAAAAGTATTGCCTGAATGATGTGAAGCTCACTAAAGAAATTTATGACCACGGGGCCACGCATGGATACTTCCTGGCAAACCTTAAGAATTTTAACCCTCTTTTTACAGACGGCCCTTTGCGGGAAGAATATGCCATACCTGCATCCTGGTTTCGACGTGAAGAAGAAGCGAGCCTGCAGAGGCTTCTCGAGAGAGCGGTAGCCAAAAAACACAATATCGAAATAGATTATGTTTCGAGTATGGCGCATGAGGGAGAAAGTTTCCGTAAGAAACGGGTTATAGAAGCAAAAGAGTTTTTGAGCAAGAATTCGTTTAAGGCATTTTGTTTTTTGCGTAAAGACGAACGCGTATTTAAAATTCCGCGCATATTGAGCGCTAAAATTTTATAAGGGCTTTGTCCAAGAACTGAGTACACAATATATTATGTACTCAGTTCTTGGGTACAAAACCTTACCCCATTAGATGAGTGAGCTTGCGAGCTCTATCTAATGGGGTGCTCAATCTTGCAGCCAATCAGGCTGCGTTAACACTTGCCTTCTTGGGCAAGATTGGCATGCTCGAAAACTTTACCACGTTTGGCGGAAAAAAATTGAACCTTGACGGGGTCGTCCGGGAAATTATTGAATACCTCAGGGAGGATGCCGAGGCTCGTTATCGAATTATCGTGACTACGGATTCTCCCGGGCAAGAAGGGAGAGATCTTATTGTGCCTTTTAGCACGGTGATTACCTTTCATCGTATTGGAAAAGGCGGGAGGGTGATTATCCATCGTACCTCACGTGACGATGTGTATACGTTTAGAGACAGAATATATCGGGAAACCGTTCTTTCGATCACCCTTGCCCAGGAACTTCGTACAAGACTTTCGGAGCACATTGATGAAGACTACCTGCTTTCAGATAATTTTGAAGTCCACGCGGATGTGGGTGAAAACGGCAAGAGTCGTCAGATGGTGCGCGAGGTGATGGGGATGATTGTCGGCAGCGGGTTTAACGTGAAGATTAAGCCGGATGCCGTGGGCGTGCGTATTGCTGATCGATTTGTGCGACCCGCCCAACGTATAATAAAACCAATATTTAAGCCAGCTTAAGCAAGCTCAATTACGAATGATATCCAAACTACGAATTTCAATACTTGGAGGTTGAACCTCCTCGGGGAGGTTCAACCTCCCAAAATGGAAAGGAAGCGTCGTGCAGGACAATCTTGAAACAGAAATTAAGTTTAGATTGAGAAACAAGAAGCATGCGGAAGAACTTGCAGGGCGTCTTGAAAGAACGATTACTTCTGAGATGGTTCTCGAGAAAAACAGACTATTTGATACCGCTGAGGGTACTTTGAAAAAGAAACGATGGGTGCTTCGCTTAAGAAGCGTTCTCGAGATTAACGAAAAAGAAAGCTA
>JAHCSD010000086.1 GCA_018609185.1 Patescibacteria group bacterium | reverse complement strand
TAAATTGATTCTGTTCGAGTCCTAGAGCCCTATATTCTTGTCGGCTTGTTGAGCTCTTTTAGAGTGGGACCTGCTTCACCAAACGGGAGCCATTCAACCTTTTGCAATTCTTCGGATGATATTTTATTACGATGGTATGCGAGATAATGTATGCAAAGCGAACTTGTCCATTTTCCATTCTGAAGCTGGAAGTCGCTATTCGAACCAGACACTCCGCATGCACAGCGGCGGAATCCTCTATTTGAAGTCATGGGTCTTGCCTTACTAAATGCTCCTACCATTTTACGGGTATATTGATCGATAACGGGATAAGGGGATGTATTTGCCGATGGGTGAATATAGAGTATATGGTCGTCTTCGCTAGAATTCATTACTGCTCCTTATTAAAGATTTTTATCTTAGTTTAAATCCTGACTTTATATTCTAACATTTATTTCTGCTCTTGTCAAATAGTCGCTATAGAATAAAAATCCCGCATGTGCGGGATTATTTAATTTTATGCTCTTTCGTTTCGTCGCGATGTTTTTCAAGGTAGGGAATATGGGGCGTGCCGCCCGTTCCGATTCCAGTGGGATTTGCAGCTGTCTTTTGAGCTTGTGTTGAAATATAGGCTTTAGCATACCCGACGTGGGTATCACGGAATGTTTCTACCCACGAAACACAGGAATTATATACATCAAGCAGTGTCGTATTCGCTCGTTTTTGCTTCTTAACATATGCGCGGATTGAAGACCCTCGTTTTGCGGCCCGTTCAACTGCCTCGAGAAAGCTACGGTGTTTTGGCGGCATATAGTCACGCATTTCGGCAAGATAGGGACGCAATGGATCGTCTTTGTGTCCGATCCCAAGCGCGGCATCAAGTGTAGGAATAATCGTACTTTGCGCTCCTGTTTCACCTCTGAATTTTTTGGGTTTTCCTTTGTATTCTTTGACCCCTTCATAGATAACGCCACGGGGGAGCGCGGGATTGTCCCATCCATGAATATAGGGTCTTACCCGGTTGTAGTATATATATGGGTCGCAATTTCCTGTCATGCGGTTGAGGGTTTCGTTGATATCTTTAAGCCGTGAAGAGATAGCCGCAAGCTGTTTTACAAGTTCTATGATATCATCTTTTCTGACGGCCTCTTGCGCCTTGATGATTGCTGAAAGTGCTATGCCGGTTTTTGCTTCAATCTCTACATGGATAAGGATAAACCAGTCTTCATCAAGCCCGCCAAGAAAATTCTGGACAAGCGCGATGTTGCCAAGCGCAATGGATCCTTTGGGATTTATGCGCCGCCAGTTGTAGAGCGCATATGAGGCATACGAGAGAATGGGCGGCCGGCCAAGTTTATTTGCGACTTGATACCAAGGCATTGCAAGTCCTGCAGGGATTCTGTCTATCGGTTTTTCACCGGGCGAACCCCATACCCAAGCATGACCCAAAAACGAGAGCGTGCGCATAAGAGCTTCAGACATTCTATTGTCAAGGCTACTCGCGATATTGGTTTCTCCGAATCCGGCCTTCATGTAGTCATCCGAAAGTCTGCGTAGCGTATATCGGATTGAACCTGAAGCAAGTTCTTTGGGAAGGTTTTGTGTAGTGCTATCCCAACATTCAAACCAGATATTATTTATTTTTCCAGGAACCACAAGCTGTTCCAACGGATCAGTATCAGGCAAAAATCCGCGTTCTTGTGATACGTCAAAATCAGCTAAGTGTAAAACCTTACTTTTCTTTTTCATCACTATTCACCCCATATTTTTTCAATGAACCATATATCAGCGTAGCATCTCTTGAGGTGTTCGGCAACGTTGACTTGCCTTGAGTGGGGGTGTTATCATAGAGAGTCATTTCCGTTCTTTAATAATGGATCTTTAAAGGAGAGAAATAATGCTCGGGATTTTCAAGTCTATCAAAACCACGATTGCTACTGCGTTACGTAAGCCCGTTACCGTAGAATATCCTGATCAAAAGAAAAAACTTCCCGCGCGAAGCCGTGGTCTCCCGCTTCTCGTCTGGGATCACGAACACGACGAGCCGTTTTGTATTGGCTGCAAACAGTGTGCAAAGGATTGTCCGGTGGACTGCATCACCGTTGCGGGACCCGTCGAGAACCCTCGATACCCGCCAAAAGATCATGATGAGGATGCGTGCAAAACCGAAAACAACGGAACGTGTATCCACACAAGTCCCCGTAGAACGCTTCCTGCAGAGTCCCTTGCTGATTCCATGCGTTTTATAATCGACGAGGATCGTTGTATGCGCTGCGGGATCTGTGAAGAGGTGTGTCCCACTGACCAAGATCGCTATGGAAACAAAAAAGCGATTGTACTCGGGACAGGAAACCTCGCTATTCAAAGTTCTGTGTACGACAGAAGCGATAACGTGCTGGACCTCGATGGTCTTACGCATCACTCGCGTGTCCTTAAACTCGAACTTAACGAGGTTATGAGTAGCACCAAGAAGTTGAAAGATGATCTTGATGTAAATTCGCCGGAAGCGTCCGGAGTTCGACTTTCGGGTGGCGACCCAATCTATACGCCCAAGAAATCACGTCTCAAAATTCGATTCAAGGTTTTCTTTTTGAAGCTCTACGCACCACTATGGTTATTGAGAAATAGGCGATCAAAGAGTAATGAGGTTCCCAAATGAAGAAAAAAGCAGTGATTCTTGGGGGGTCAAAGGGGTTGGGCCTTGAGCTTGCCAAAGAGACCATTGCGCGAAATATTCAGCCAATAGTGTTGGGGCGCAGCGCTCCAAATATTCCCGATTATCACCACGACGTTTCCTACAAAGTAAACCTCGCTGACTCTACATCGGTTGGAGGATGCGCGGCGCGTGTGGGTGCCTGGTGGGACGAAGATACTCTTTACTTTGTTTGGAATGCGGGTGTTCTCGAAGTTGCACCTGTTGATAAAATTAATGACCCCCGAGGACTTATTCGTACTAATCTTGATTCTGCGGTGAGAATTATCGAGAGCCTTGTTGCGTTTGCAAAATTCCTCAAGCGTCCCATTCATCTCGTTACTATCTCTTCGACCTCGTCTTGGAAGGCAAGAAAATACCAGGCTCATTACTGTTTAACAAAAGCAGGACAGGCTGCGTTTTCCCGGGCGCTCGCTCTTGAGCTTCGCGACGATCTTCCTTGGTCCAGAGTGACGCTGGTCAAACCGGCTGGAATGAAGACAAAACTTTTTGATGAAGTTGAAGGCACAGACATAACAGAATTCATGGATCCTCAAGACGTTGCAAGAGTTGTATGGGATGAAGTATTAAACCAAAGAAATTTCTTCAAAGAGTTTCAGGTAGATCGCAAAGACGGAAAGCCGATTATCGTGCGTCGAAACTTTGCACCGATTCTTTTTGAGTAACAGCAAGGCCAGTATAATTACTGGCCTTTTCTCTTGACACGGAGTCCACCGTTTACTAATATAAAGAGTCGTACAGTGACAAGTTCTTTTCAAGGAGGAGGACACACATGACAGTAACGCGTGAGACGAAGCCCTCGATTCGAGATATTATTAAAGGTTGGATTGGAGAGAGTAGCGATAGTAGATTCCCCAAAGGGACGTATTGGCGAAGCAGAGCCTTTTTGGGCAAAGTTGATTTTTCCGATTT
>JAHCSD010000085.1 GCA_018609185.1 Patescibacteria group bacterium | reverse complement strand
TTCCGATCTGTAGGGGTCTTAAGATGCTGATTATTCTCTTTTTTCTCGCAGGATCTGCACTGGCAGGGGACTCTTCTTCTATTTCAGACGATCTTCTTCCAGCTCCCAAAATTCTTACCCATCAACTTGAGATTGCCTCTAACCAACTTCTCTATGTAACCGGCATCGCTCCCCCCGAAAGTCTTGTGAGTCTTTACATTTCTGGAGAGAACCAGGGAATTATCCAAACCCAAGCTTATGCCGATGAGAATGGAGAATGGGAATACCTCCACAATCTTTATCTTCAGCCAGGGTTTTATCAAATGTGGGTTGAAGCTGAAAGCCCCACGGGCGTCAAAACCAGGCCAAGTGAGCCGATTGGGTTTCGGGCGACTAGTCGCCTTGTGGGCGAAGAAGGAACGTTCTGGGGCCCAGAACTTATCCTGGGGACCGTGGTGGCGATGCTCGTAATTGTCAATGTAGGCCTTTTGGGCTTTCTTATCTATTTCTGGCATCGTTCGACGGCAATGCGCAGGACTCTCCGAAAAGAAGTCCAGGAAGTTCACGAAGCATTACAACAAGGCTTTACCCTTATAAAACACGAGATCAAAGAAGATCGTATGCTTCTCGAAAAGGGTCTCAAAAGAAATAAGGCGGCTCTCGCCAAGGAAAGAAGCACCAGAGAATCTCTCCTTAAGAATATTGCCCATATAGAACGTTCCATCAAGAAAGAGGTTTCAGATATTTCTAAAGTTTTGTGAGTCTTGTGCTTGATTGTTTGCATTGCGGAATAATTTTGATATAATAAAATTAAGAAAACAGGTCGATTTTTATAACACAAAGGTAACTATATATCTATGGACATTTTTCCTTCAGAACATAAAGACCTTACGGATAAGGCAGATGCCATGAAATCGGGGCAGGAAGATATTCGTTCGACTATCACCGATCTTGAGCAAAAATTAGTTCGGCTTCAGGAACTGAATACCAAGATCGGGCAAGACCAGAGGACGGCAGAAAGACTACAAGGGGAGGTCATTGACCACATGGCCGAGATTTTGATGCAGGCCGAAGAACAGGAGAAGAAATCGGCAGACCTTACTCTCCACACTCTTAAGAAGATGAGCGATCTTATCAGGAGAAAATGAGCGACCTTATTAAGATGGGAGAAGAGGAAGGGGGATAGGTCGCAGGTGGATGGTGGCATATAATGCCGCGGAAGTTAAAGAGGAGGTGGGGCGCGTGTTTGATGAATTAGAAGAAGATCTCCTCGCCAAGCTTGAGGAGCTTCAGGGGGCAAAAACAAGACGCGAGCTCACCAAAAAAGAAAGAGAGCTGCACGACAAAATCATAGCCGAGCTTAACTTGAGCGAAGGATATCTTAAATACCGTTTTGGGAGCCGTGGTTCAAAAGAGAAGTGAAGAGCCAAGTAACCAAAAACGCCTCGCGCTAGCGCGAGGCGTTTTTGGTTACGTGTACTACTTCTCAATCTTATACCCGAGACCATCTTGGCTGGTGTCGCCAGCGGAAAGGCTTTCTATTTTCCCAAATGAGCTTTCGTAGCGTTCTATATTTTCCCCGAGTGCCTTAAGAAAACTTTTTAGATGGGCAGGGGAGACGACTACGCGTGTTATCAGTTGTCGTGTCTGGTGCGAGGAGAGGAAAAAATCCACGACAAATTCTGATTTTGAATGTTGGATTACCATACCATTCGAATATCGCCCCTTGAGATCTTCGGGTGAGGCTGTCGCTTGAAATTGTTGTTGTGGCGGCGGAGGTTGTTGTCCGTTCATATTTAGGATATTCTCAAGCTACCAATTTTTGAATTTATTGAAGTCGGACTTCAATAAATTGGAATTGGATGACTCGAGAAGATTAGTCGATTATCACATCACGTATTGTATCAAGATTCAGCTCTTTGAGCCACTCCGCGGTGGCTTTTTTATATTCGCTTGGCGTACCAATAATATCGGTAAGCCACTCCCTTGATGTTACCGAAGGAAAATTCTTTTTACCAATATAGTCTAGATAACTTGACCAGCGATATGATTCGAGAAACGTTATCGTTCCCTTCCAGTTTTTTATTATCCGATCTTTCCATCTTGGCTCTACTAACTCTACGGGGTTGAGATGAATATAATAAGGGAGATGCAGGAGCTGAGCATCGGTTTCCACTTCAACGGCTTTAAACTTGCCCTGAAACAGAGGCCCCACCCGTTCATACTTGAGGTTGAAATAATTTGTGTAGCCCGTGCCAAACTTTTGCATAAACGTACTGATTCCATTGTCTTTTTTCTGGCGCAATAAAAGATGATAGTGGTTCGGCATCAGGCAGAAGGCAAGGATTTCTACCAATAATTTCCGAGGAGGCCTCTCCGGCTTATTATACTGAAAATATCGAAGTCCGACTTCAATATTTTTAGAGGAAGGTTGGGAGGTGAGGAAGTGTCCGAGGTTTAGTGCTGGTTCTTGGTCATTAAATTCATAGAGGTCATGGATGCACCGCAAATAATCCCTATCATTGGTAAAGGTAATTCGTTTCTCTACCCCACGATTGTATACGTGATAGACATGGTCATTTGTGAAAATTGGCCGTTTCATGTTTCTGGATTTATTGAAGTCCGACTTCAATATTTTGTCAAGCGCAAACGGCTCAAATTCCAAATTTATTGAAGTCCGACTTCAATATTTTTGTTGGCTTCGTCGATATTTTTCTCAAGAGTTTATACAAAAGTGATGCAGGTGATATAGTTTCGTTTAAGGAATTGTTCTTTTTGTGGTATAATATAAAGGATGAAACTCAGCAAGAAAGAACTTAAAGAAATGCTGGTTGACGGAGGATACATAACTCAAAAGCAGCTTAAAGAGGTATTTACCTATGCCAAAGAAAACGAGGAGGATGTAACGGGAGTCCTGGTTGGAAAAGACATGATAAGCGACGCAAACCTCGGACGCCTCATTGCAGAGAAACGAGGCTATACCTTCGTCGAACTTTCAAAAAAACCAATCCCCGAGGATGTTCTTCGTTTTGTTCCAGAAATTGTTGCGAAGATGCAGAACGTTATCGCATTTGCACGTGACAAGAAGGGAATACGGGTCGCGATGAATGATCCGGAAAATTATGAGATGATAGCGTGGATTCGCAAACGGACAGGGGAAGAAGTGATTCCTTATTTTTCAACTTCTCACGATATTGCTTCTGCAATTAAGAACTATCATCAGAACATCAAAGAAGAGCTTGAAGAGATTGTTTCGCGCCACGCGAAGAAATTGAAGACAGGGGTCGTGAAACCGGAAGACGTTTCCATCATAACATTAGTAGACACATTAATTCGTTATGCACACGAAAACCGAGCATCGGATATTCATATAGAACCGCGTGAAAAGAAGGTAGTCGTTCGCTATCGAATCGATGGCATCCTTCAAGGTGTGGTGAAGCTTTCCCGGCCGCTGCATGAACTCGTGATTTCCCGCATTAAAGTACTCGCACGTCTCCGGACCGACGAACATTTTTCCGCGCAAGACGGAAAGTTCCGGGCAAAGATTGATGAGGGAAAAATTGATATTCGGGTTTCCATCGTCCCCACGATTAAAGGGGAAAATGCAGTGCTGAGGCTTCTCTCAGAGCATTTCCAACGATTTTCTCTAGAGGATCT
>JAHCSD010000084.1 GCA_018609185.1 Patescibacteria group bacterium | reverse complement strand
TGGCTTTAGAGCAGCAGGAGGTAAGTACATTGCGGAAACGATTGGGGATACTTGTTTTGTTCGCAGGTATTGCGGTAAGCTTTTTGTTTGCAGCGTCTTGCAATGGTTCAGAGGAGAAACTTGCAGCAGTCGAAGGCGTGGATCGCGGGCTTTACTCGATCACCGCCGACGAATTAGAAGATATTATTATAGTTCTTGCATCAGAGAGACTGGAAGGTAGAAGAAGCGGAACAGAAGAGAGCGCTCTTGCACAGCTTATCATTGGGTTTAAGCTGGGCGAGGCGTTCTTTAATACACAAGGCGTTGAAATTTTTCCGCAGAACTTTGAATTTGAAGAAGTCGTGCGGAAGCCCTACGGATTCTCCATTGATGAATTGCTTACACGTTTCGATGAATTAGGATTTGACGTTGCCACTCACGGAACAAATATCGTTGCCACCCTTGAAGGAAACGAGAAGAAAGACGAGTATATCGTGATTGGCGCGCACTATGACCATCTGGGAGTGCAATCGGGTGAAACGCATCTGGGCGCGGACGACAATGCTTCCGGGACGGCAGCCGTAATAGAAATTGCAGAAGCCTTTGGGATTCTTGCGTATCAGGGCGTGCGTCCTCAGCAAAGCATTGCATTTGTGTTGTTTGATGCAGAAGAATGGGGCTTGTGGGGTTCTCAATACTTTGTCGAGAATCCTCCATTTCCGTTTGAAAACATCAAGGCAATGGTTAACCTTGATATGATTGGACGGAATGATCCAGAAAGACTCAATATAATAGGGTCTCCCAATATTGATGATTTTCCCAAGCGGAGTCCCCAGTTATGGGAAGCAACAAGACGGGCGGATCTCACGATAGACCTTGATTTGCGGCTTCCGGGCGAAGAAGGAAGAAAGCGACAGGTGTTTTTCCGGTCTGACCACGCGTCGTTTTTCCTGGCGTCCCCTGAAGATAATCGTACGCCAGTAGTCTTTTTCTCTGGAGGACTGCACGAAGATTACCATACTCCACGCGATACCGCAGACAAAATCAATTTTGAAAAAGTGGAACGTGTTGCACGATTTGCGTTCCTTGTCGCATGGCAGCTTGCGGATGGGGACGAGACACCGGTTTACATAAATTAAAAAAGACGCATTGAATGCGTCTTTTTACGTTTAGTTTATAGGATTATCTAAATAATTTCCTGGATGTGCAGCCTCATTTCGTTAAGATCCATGAATCCGCGTTTGTGGAAGCGGATATTTCCGTCTGCATCAACAAAAACAGTTTCGGGCATTGAAAAGCCATCGATCGAACGGTAAAACTTGTCATCTGGATCAAGAAGGAAAACCAAATCATTTGATATACCGAGTTCATCGGTATATCCCTTGGCGGTGGAGAGAGATTCGGCCCGATCAATGGCGATAATGACTACTTGACCTTCGAATTCTTGTTGTGCGGAAACAAAATCGGGCAGTTCTTCCCGACAAAAAGGACACCACACAGCCCAAGCATTGATTACCAGGGGTGTTCCAGAATAATCTTCGAGTTCGACAGTGTTTCCGCTATAATCGTTTAGCGAAAAAGAAGGAACCTTATCAAAAGATTCTTGATTCGTTCCTGAAGAAGGCGGGTCCCCATTCGAAAAAAATACCACCAGAAGGAGACCAAGAATAATAGGTGTTCCGAGAATGATGAGAAGTTTGCTGTTCACGGTATTTAGAATAGCAGGTTTTATATGGTAATACAATGTGGTAGAATAGATAAGATGGAAAATGCGAGCAAACAACTCGGATATATCGGCCTGGGGAAGATGGGGTTAAACATGGTTCTGCGGCTTTTGGAAAAGGGGTATGACGTTTTGGTATATGATGAAAACAAGGAAGTGATTTCAGAAATGGGATCAAGGGGCGCTGTGGCCACCTCTCGGGTAAGCGACTTGGTAACCAAAGTTGCCTCAGCCAGAACTATCTGGTTAATGGTACCCCACACCGCGATTGATGCGGTTTTGAACGAACTCATGCCAAGTCTTCAAAAGGGTGATACTGTAATTGACGGAGGAAATTCTTTTTATAAAGATTCAATGCGTCGCGCAAAGGAATTAAAGGCGAAAGGAGTTAACTTCTTGGACGTGGGCATAAGCGGCGGGCCTAGTGGCGCGCGCGAGGGCGCATGTCTTATGGTTGGTGGGAGCGAAGAAATATATAAACAATACGAGCAATTATTTAAGGATCTTGCCGCAGACCAGGGCTATGGATATATGGGAGTTTCAGGTGCGGGTCATTTTGTAAAGATGGTACATAACGGCATTGAATATGGAATGATGCAGGCACTTGCCGAGGGATTTGCCATTATGAAAGAGTCAGATTTTAAACTCGATCTTGAAAAGATTTCAGATTTGTATAATCATAAAAGTGTTATAGAGTCGCGACTTGTAGGCTGGCTCAAAGACGCGTTTGCCGAATACGGTCGGGAACTTGATGGTGTTTCGGGGTCTGTGGGGCATACCGGGGAGGCGGCATGGACCATAGAGGCCGCAAAAGAACTAGACGTTCCTGTGTCGGTTATAGAACGGGCACTTGAATTTCGGCGGGAATCGGAAAAGAACCCAAGCTATACCGGGAAAATTCTTTCGGCGCTTCGGAACCAATTCGGCGGGCATGATATAAAAAAGTAACAACAAAAACCAGCCACATTTGTTCGTCTTCCAAGAGACGATTTTTTATTAGCACGGGGGGTTGACATTTTCCTCGTATTTAGTATAATGAGCTAGTTCTTTGAAAGAATGGAGGAGTAAGAAATGAGCGACCCTAATAAGGATTATGCCGATTTAAAACGCCGGATTGCAGCAGCAGGACTGTTCGAAAAACAGCTGGGGTACTACGCCTATAAGATTGTTTCTGGATTGCTTTTGTTTGCCTTGGGGCTTATATTTCTCGTGATGATAGATAATATGTGGCTTCAGGTGGCAAATGCGATATTTCTTGCATTTGTCTTTGTCCAAGTTGGCTTCCTGGGGCATGATGCGGGTCACCGTCAGATCTTCAAGAAGGTTCGAAGGAACGATTATCTTGGACTTCTCGTGAACTTGCTTCTTGGCATTAGCCGGAGTTGGTGGTTTGACCAGCACAACGAGCATCATGATAATCCCAATGTACTTGACGAGGATCCTCATACGAATATCCCCGTCATTGCGTTTGACGAGGAACAAGCAAGAAACAAAAAGGGATTTTTGAGAACCCTGGTAAAATACCAGGCGTTCTATTTTATCCCGTTTCTGTGTCTCGAAGGAATCGGGACAAGGCTTGCGAGTATCAGTTTCCTGCGCGCGGGGAAAAACGTACAGTATCCTTTGGTTGAACCAGTCCTCATGCTTGTACACTTTGCAGTGTATCTTGGGTTGGTATTTTTCTTTATGCCAGTCTGGCAGGGAGTTCTCTTTATCGGTATTCATCAGGCCGTATTCGGCCTTTACCTGGGTTCATCATTTGCTCCCAATTACAAGGGCATGGCTATTCCTGATGAAGAAACAAAGCAGGACTTCCTGCGTCTTCAGGTGCTCACCAGCCGGAATCTCAAAAGTAATTTCTTAGTAGACTTTTTCCTGGCAGGACTTGGATATCAGATCGAGCATCATCTTTTCACCAGTATCCCCAGAAATAAGCTGAAAGATGCGCAGAAGATTGTCCGGGCGTTTT
>JAHCSD010000083.1 GCA_018609185.1 Patescibacteria group bacterium | reverse complement strand
CAGTAACCAATCTGGCTTTTCTTTTACCCAAAACTCGGATTTACTCCCGTTTTCAATCGTCCCCAAGCCACCAACTCCTCCAAAACATAGTTCCCCTCCTTCGTTAAAACTTCGCAAGGACACAGCAACTAAATCTTTAGCATCCCGAAGCTTTATGCGAAGGGTGCCGCAGTAGTCCATAAATAAAAAGCAGTTCTCAAACTGCTTTTTATTATGACTTCTTTATAATTACTTACAGCACGTATTTTGTCCCGTGGGTTTCCCACACTTGGGACAAGGGTCCAGATGTTCTGTTAGATTTCCGCAATTAGGGCAATGACAGACATATTTCCTGCCTCTTGTATGTTGCCACGAGCACGCTCTATTTCTCATCAACGTACACCTCCTTTCCAAATGCCTTATATTTACCTTATAGCATATTCCATAGAAAAGTCAAGCAAAATATTGGGCTTTGATGGTTTGTAACCGTTCCCAAGTCAGCAATTCCCGTATCAAATAGTTCCCCCACTCCGCACAAGGCTTCACGGAACAAGCACTTTAAACATAAAAGGCTTTGATATAATCGAAGCCTTTTTAGTCTTCTCGGAATGTAAATGATGCAAACGCGAGCATGAAAAGGGTAAACCCAATTATGACGCCAAGGTCAAGCTGCCAGGGGAAAAGCGTAACTTGGGAAATAAGTTCGTCTGACATGGTCCCTGAAAGGAAAATCTGCCTCAAGAGATCAATGCCATAGGTCAAGGGATCAATTTTCGCGAGAATTTCGAGATCCATCGGAAGGTTTTTCAAGGGATACATGGTTCCTGCAAGAAACGTCATCAGCACAATCGGAAGCGGAACAATAGCCTGAAATCCCTGAATGGTCTTTACGCGGGAGGCAAGCGCAACGCCAAACGAAGATATGGAAAGCGCAAGGAGCATAAGGACAGGAAGAGCTTTGAGGATTAACTCTCCTGAAAGACTAATACCTGCCAGGGGCGCCAACATTAATACAATAAACCCCTGAAAAAGCCCAAGAGTTGCAAGCCCCAGAACTTTTCCAAAAACAATCGTCCAGCGAGGAATGGGGGCAACAAGCATCTCTTTAAGAAATCCGAACTCCCTGTCATACACCACAGATATCGACTGGTAGATTGCCGTCATCATGACGGTCATTCCGATAATCCCGGGAAAAATGAACTGGAGGTAATCAAAGGAAGGTGCTACCCCAAACGCAGAAAGCCCCGCACTAATTCCTCTCCCCATAACAAGCAGAAAGAGGAATGGCATCGCAAAACTTGCAAAAATACGTACTCTGTCTCTCCACTGTCGTAATATCTCACGCAGCCAAATAAGGTAAACCACTGAAAGGAAATGCATGATTACCGTCCTATCTTTAGTTTTCGCTGAAATCCAGATTCGGGATCCCTACCTTCATCCCGAATGCTTCTGCCCGTAAGGTGCAAAAACACGTCCTCAAGCGTAACCCCTCGGGTCGAGATTGCCTCAACAGCTACCGAGAGCTCTCGCACGAGGACCGGCGTAAACTCAGGCCCGTTCTCAATTTCCAGAACGAGGTGTTCGTCTATTTCTTTTGCCTCTACATTCCATCGTTCTTTTATTTCCTTTTTGGCCTGGGCGTTATGAGCTGTTTGAACCATTACGATATCTTTCCCGACAAGTTTTTTAAGATTTGCGGGAGTATCAAGCGCAATAATGTTTCCATGGTCAATAACAGCTATACGGTCGGCAAACTCCGCTTCTTCCATGTTGTGCGTGGTGAGAAAGATAGTAACATCTTCCCTCTGACCAAGACTTCTGATGTAATCCCACACAAGAATCCTTGTCTGCACGTCAAGCCCCAAGGTCGGCTCATCCAGAAACAAAACCCGGGGACGATGGATGAGGCCTCGCGCAATCTCAAGTCTTCGCCTCATGCCGCCCGAAAACGTTTTGACAAGCGAGTTTCTGCGGTCCTCAAGCCCTACAATCTCTAAAAGCTCCTCTATGCGCGCGCGATAAACTTTCTTAGGAACGTCATAAAACACTCCGTGAAATTTCAAATGCTCAAAGGCGGTAAGCGAGTCATCTAACGATCCTTCCTGAAAGACAATGCCAATAGATTTCCTTACCTTATGTTTTTCTCTTGAAACATCATGCCCTGCAACGAGAGCCCTGCCTTCCGTGGGTTTCAGAAGCGTAGTCAGAATGTTAATGGTGGTGGTTTTGCCCGCGCCATTCGGGCCCAGAAAACCAAAAAATTCTCCCGAATCAACTTCAAACGAAATGTTATCTACCGCTCGAAAGCTGCCAAATTTCTTCACAAGGCCTTTCACTTCAATTACGTTCATTGCGTGCTCCTTTTCAACTCACGTATTAGTTTTCGAAGAACGTCTTATCATACAAAAATTTTCAGAAAAAATCAAATATCCCAGGACGATCCCGGGATATGATGAAATGAATCGAAGTATGTGGGCACAGATGGATTTGAACCATCGACCTCTCCCTTATCAGGGGAGTGCTCTAACCGGGCTGAGCTATGTGCCCGTCCCCTCTTTCTTCATCTTCGCCTTCAGGAGGTGCTCCCTTACTTTTCCCAGCACATCAGATAACTTTATATCGGTTTTAACAAAGTAGTCAACAGCCCCCATTTCAAGCCCCTTTTTAATGTCCTTATCTTGCCCTAAGTTACTGAGAATGAGAACGGGGATATCTTTTGTTTCGTCATTGGTCTTGATTTCTGCGAGAATATCGAAGCCGTTTTTCCCCGGCAAAATTAAATCCAAAATAATAAGATCGGGTTTCTCGTCTGTTACTTTCCTCAACCCTTCATTCCCTTCAGCCGCTTGAGAAACCTCAAAACCTTCAGCTCTCAGCTTATTGCTATAAATCTTCAGGAGGAACTGATCGTCCTCTATGATTAATATCTTTTCTTTTTTATCCGCCATACTATAAGGAGGTCCGACCGCGTCTGACGCGGTCGGACCTCCGCGCGTTGCAGTATATCCTTTATAGTACCACAGCTCTTTCACTTTCCGCAACAAAACTCACATCCACAAGGAATGTGAGTTTTGTTTAAATAATTTTGTCAGGATCGGAATATACGAAACTTTATCGGCTTATACTTACTCCGTCGGACTCGCCATCGCCGACTGCTTCCGGAGCATCTACTGTGATTACAAGAGTAAGGTCAGCCTGCTGTACACGGTATTGGGTATCATAGTCGGTACAGTCCGTAAACTGGGCACCTGTCGCACTTGGATCAGACGGCACAGAAGCGATATAGCTTGATGTCGGTGTTCCCCCTGCAATACAAGGACAAATATTATACCCACCAGTATTCGCCATATTTGTTAGAGAAGAAGTTGGAAGGGGGCCCGTGCTGCAAAGAAATACTCCGTTGTTATCCAGCATATTCAGGTTAATCGCATCCATAATAGCGGTAACGTCGCTAAAGCGCTGGGTGTTACGGGCGTCCTGGAAACGCCGAGCCGGATTGATTGCGGCTATTACCAATGCAAGTAAAATCGCAAGAAGTGCAATCCCGATGAGAATTTCTATTAGAGTGAAACCTTTTTGCTTCATTGTTTTATTACTACGTTGCTAACTTAATCGACCTTTCTGGGTCTTTTTATATTATACCACATTACAAACCTATGATAAACCATACCTGTGGAAAACTCCCATTTTGTCCAAATCTCTGATTTGGACACAAAATGA
>JAHCSD010000082.1:2876-3734 GCA_018609185.1 Patescibacteria group bacterium | reverse complement strand
GAAGAACCTGTAGCAAGATTTTGGCAGGCGCTCGGAATAGATGTTGTCCAAGGCTATGGACTGACCGAAACCTCTCCAGTAATAAGCATCCTTGAACCTGGAGACAAAAATATTATCTCTATCGGAAAGCCTGTATCTGGGGTACGGGTAAAAATTGCCCCAGATGGAGAAATACTCGTCAAGGGAAAAAATGTCACTCCTGGCTACTGGCAGAGTCCGGAAAAAACTAAAGAACTTTTTGATCGAGATGGTTGGTTCCAGACCGGTGACATCGGATCCATAGATAAAAAAGGCTTTCTCTATATTCGAGGCAGAAAAAAACTCATGATTCTTACCGGAGCCGGCCAGAATGTATATCCGAAAGATATCGAAGCTGAACTCAATAAAGAATCCGGTGTCCAGGATAGTGCCGTAGTTGGTCTCCAGAAAGCCGGAAGGACGATGATCCACGCCGTGCTCTTGGGTAATATCCAGAGGGTTGATAAGCTCATCGCTCGCGCGAACAAGCGCCTCGCGGGATTTCAGCAGATCCAGAGTTGGTCTTTATGGCCTTTCCCAGACTTTCCAAGAACTATCACCAGGAAAGTAAAACACCATGAAGTGCTCGACTTTCTCCAAAAGCACCAGGCTCCTCGAGTAATGGGGGAAAAAGTTGCTGCGCCGATCTTGTGGAAGATCCTTGCCGAAGTTTCAGGAACACCCCTTGGGAGAGTCGAGGAAAAAACTACTATCCGAAACCTTGGGCTAGATTCTCTGGCCCGGGTTGAACTTACGGCAAGAATTGAAGAAGAGTTTGGGGTGGAACTTGACGAAGCAGACATGAAACCAGAAACAACCGTCGCGGATCTCCAAAACCGG
>JAHCSD010000082.1:0-2866 GCA_018609185.1 Patescibacteria group bacterium | reverse complement strand
TAGCAAGAACGCTACCCTTTCAAGATCTGGACTCTCAACCCAAGAATTCTTTTGCTCAGGAGAGTAGCCCAGCGGCTGATTCTTGATCCATTCGTACAATTCTTTGCCTCGCCATCGGTCGAGGGCCTTGAACACCTTAAGAATCTCGCGCTTCCTGTGCTTTTTTATTCCAATCATCTAGGCTCCACAGATCCGGCAGTGATTATAAGCTCCCTCCCAAAACATATCCGTTCGCGCTTGGCAATTGCCACGGCAACCGATGTTATTTACGAAGATCCAGAATTCAAAAAATATGAAGGACTGCTCACCTTTCTTTTCAATATCTATCCTTTTGCTCGCCAGGGGCAGATCAAATCGAGTCTCGAGTACACCGGTCGGCTCATCGACCAAGGATTCTCAATCCTGGCATTTCCGGAAGGGAAAATTTCCACCACCGGTGAACTTCTGCCTTTGAAGGAAGGGGCGGGCTTTCTGGCAATTGAGATGCAGATTCCGGTGGTTCCGATCAAACTTACCGGAACACAGAAAAATGTTCTCCCTGGTTCTCGCTTTCCAACGATTCCCAAACGCTCACCAGTATCGATAAAATTTGGGAAACCGCTCGTCTTTGGATTGAAGGATTCGGTCTATGAAGCCCAACACGCAATTGAACATGCCCTTAAAACACTTTAAGAATTTCTTTTCAAAATACCGACTCGGCTTTCTGTTCTTCACGATCCTTGGGGTAATCGCCTTGGGGTCGCTTTTTTTCTTTCTCGATCTTGAAGATGTTGTCCGCCCACTAAAGAATCTCAAACCATGGCATATTGCGCTCCTTGTACTCAGCGATGCCTTGCTTATGCTAATTTCCGCAATCCGTTGGCAGATAGTAGTCTCTTCTTTTGGGGCCAAGGTTCCGCTCTGGAAGCTTTTTTTGTATCGATATCCGATGAATGCGCTAAATTATACCACCCCACTCCCAGGAATCACAGGACAGACGTTAGGGGTTCTTCTGCTTAAGCGCGAAGGGATGCCTTACAAAACTGCGACGACCACACTGCTACTCGACACCTTTATCGCAGTCCAGGGGGCAATTATCTACGGGGTCGCGTTCTTAGCCGCATGGACGCTGGGAAAAACATTCGGCTTATCGCATCTGACCATGCTCGCCACTTTTGGTCTGATAAGTTTCTTTGGGATTCTATTGACTCTCCTGCCTATGTTCCTAGTTAAGACACGGGTGCTTGATCTCAACGAATCTCGTGGACAACCCCCCAAGACTCACTCTCGGGAGCAAAACACACAAAATCCCCATATAAAGCAATTCTGGAAAGAAAAATTCAGATGGATTGGTGAAGTTTTCTTGTTAAGCCTGGGGTGGGGAAGAAAGAACCCTGAAGGTATTATCAAGATGGTATTTTTTAGTTTTCTTGGGCATCTCGGGAGCGTGGCAAGAATCTTTTTTGTCTTTCTCTTTCTGGGCTCTGCCGCGAATCTCGTTGGAGCCGGAGTTATGGAGGCCTTCTTTACTTTTTCCTTTCTTACCCCAACCTGGCAGGGCATCGGGGGATTTGAAGCCGCAGGGGCTTTAGGAGGCTCACTGCTTGGCTATTCAGTAGGAATCGGGCTGAGCGTGGCTTTGACGTTACGGTTTTTGCGGCTTATTTCTGCCGGCCTCGGTTATCTTCTCCTTATCGTCTACGGAATCCGCATCTTAAAAAAATGAGAAAAATTTTAAAAATTCTTGCCATTATCTTAGTGGGCCTGGGTGTTGCCCTGGTCGTAATTTATTTTTTAATTCCGGGCCAAGCTCAAGAGACAACTCGTTTCGGGGTAACTTTTAGCACCAAGCGCGCTGACAACTTGGGTCTTAATTGGAAAGAAGTCTATATAGCTATGTTAGACGATTTGAGGGTAAAGAATGTAAGGCTACCGGTTTATTGGGACGATCTTGAACCTGAAAAAGATGAGTATCATTTCGAGGATCTTGATTGGCTGGTAAGTCGGGCTGCGCGTAGTGGAGCAAACCTAATTCTAGTCATCGGAAGAAAACAGCCGCGTTGGCCGGAGTGTTTTGTCCCTAGCTGGGCAGAGAATCTTGACCCGAAAGAGCAAGAGGAAGAAATTCTAGAGATGATTGAAAAAGTTGTTTTACGCTATAAAAAAGAACCCGCCATCACCAGCTGGCAGGTAGAAAATGAGTTTTTTGTGCCTTTCGGCATTTGTCCCAAAGCAGTCGCGAGGTTTCTTGACGAAGAATTAACTCATATTCGTGCCCTAGACCAAAGACCGATTATACTCACCGATGGGGGTAGAGGAAGTTTTTGGTTTGAGTCCGGAAAACGAGCAGATATATTGGGGATATCAGTATATCGGGTAAATACGGTTAAAATCTTTGGCCAAAAAATTCTTCTAGATTCTACCAAGATTATTCCGGCTGGCTTCTATCGTAAAAAGGCTTGGCTGATTGAGGCCCTTTTCCCAAGACTCGAAGACATCTTCATCGCTGAACTGCAATCAGAACCCTGGATTGAAAAAGAAATTTCTGGCTTATCCCTAGAAGAACAGTTTAAAACCATGGATATTAATAAGTTTAAAAAGAATATAGAATTTGCAAAAAGTATTGGTTTTTCCGAAACCTATCTCTGGGGGGTAGAATGGTGGTATTGGCTTAAAGGCCGAAATTCTTCCGATTTCTGGAACGAAGCCAGAAAATTATTTCAATAAACGGCCGAAATTTAAAAATCCCTATTAAAATGTTGCCATAACCTAGTGCATTTTATTCGATTTCTTGCCAATCGTATGATTCTTATTCTAATTGCGCTTGTCGCATTTGTGTTATTTCTTTCTTTGGGAAGTGCCTGGACCATTACCCATCCGCCCAAAA
>JAHCSD010000081.1 GCA_018609185.1 Patescibacteria group bacterium | reverse complement strand
GCGGCTTCTTTCAGAGCAGTTCCAACGATTTTCTCTGGAGGATCTAGGGCTCGGAGAACGGGATCTCAAAAAATTAAACGCAGCGGCTCGGAAACCTTTTGGTATGATTCTTGCAACAGGTCCTACGGGTTCAGGAAAAACCACAACACTCTACGCTATTCTTAAAATTTTGAATAAACCGGAAGTCAATATCGCAACCATTGAGGATCCTGTGGAGTATGATATTGAGGGAGTGAGCCAGATACAAGTAAACCCGAAGACAAATCTTACGTTTGCAAAAGGCCTTCGCGCGATTGTGAGGCAAGACCCTGACATTATTATGGTGGGGGAGATACGGGATGAAGAGACTGCGAGTGTTGCGATTAATTCCGCTATGACCGGGCACCTGATGCTCTCGACTCTTCATACGATCAATGCCGCAACCACGCTTCCCCGGCTTATCGATATGGAAATCGAACCCTTCCTCGTTTCGTCTTCCGTGAACGTAATTTGCGCTCAGAGGCTTGTGCGCAACATATGTGTTCAATGTATAGAGTCTTACGGTATTACCGTGAAGGAGGTCAGTCTTATTCAGCATGACGCAACCATGACAGAGTTTTTTCTCCAGCGGAGCGGAGAAAAAACGCTTTCGAAACTGCGACTGTACCGTGGAAAGGGCTGCAAGTCATGCGGAGAAATTGGATATGCGGGACGCACGGGGATATTTGAAGTGTTAGAACTTGATGATAGGATTCGAGATTTAATTATGGAAAAAGCTAACGCAGATTCAATTGATGAGGAAGCCAAGAGAAACGGAATGACTTCAATGTTTTACGATGGAGTAGGGAAGGTGCTGGAGGGCGAAACTACGTTAGAGGAATTACTTCGCGTTATGCGCGAGTAATCATATGAAGTACTCATATACGGCACGAACCAAAGAAGGCGAATTAAAGAAGGGGACTATTGAGGCCCCAACTCGCGAGGATGCTGAAAAAAGTCTTTTAGAACAAGACCTTATTGTGGTATTCATTGGGAAATACAAAAAACGAGCCGTGAACGTGGGCGCTGTTCCTTTTATTGGGGGCGTTTCTTCTATGAACAAAATATTTTTTACGCGGCATCTGACTGCGCTTATCGGGGCAGGAATTTCTTTAACCGAGGCTCTTGAAGTATTGTCCGGGGAGACGAAATCATCATCATTCAAAACAGTTATCAATGATGTGGCCGCGAGTATACGTAATGGAAACACATTAAGTCATGCCATGTCGCGTCACCCCAAAGTATTTGATCGTCTCTATGTTCATGTGGTGGGGATCGGGGAGCAAAGTGGAACACTTGAAGAAAATCTTGAATATATTGTGACACAGCTTGAAAAGGCCCGGGACCTTAAGCAAAAGCTTATCGCCGCGATGATTTATCCGGCAATTATTTTTTTCCTCGCCGTCTTTATAGCGGCCGGACTCATTGTTTTTATTCTCCCGCGGCTTCTTCCGGTATTTGCAAGTTTTGACGTTGAGCTGCCCCTCACGACGAAAGTTCTGATCGGTATCTCCTCGTTTTTTGAAAATTACGGTTTTATTGCGGTAGGCGCATTTGTAGGAGCCCTTATCCTTATCCGCGTGTTGGCAATTGTTCCTTCGGTAAATTTTATTCTCGCAAGAATGGCTCTCGTGGTTCCTATTTTTGGTCCCATTGTGAGGAATCTCAATCTCGCATTCCTTTCAAGAACCATGGAGACGCTTATACGGAGCGGCGTTTCTATGTCAGAGGCGCTTGAAATTACGAGCGACAGCCTGGGGAATGCGGCATATCGAAGAAAGCTCCATTCGTTTATGGGTCCCATAAAAGAGGGAAGGGGGCTAGGAACGGAATTTGAAGCAGAGGAATCATTTTTCCCCACTACATTTTCTCGTATGGTAAGCGTAGGCGAGCGTTCCGGAGGGCTTGAAAAAAGCTTTAATTACCTTGCGGTGTTTTACGAAAAAGAAGTAGACAACCTTACTAATAATCTTTCTAATATTTTACAGCCCGTTCTTCTCGTTGTGGTGGGGTTTGTCGTCGGGTTTATCGCGATTGCTATTGTTACCCCGATTTATAAATTTACCGAAAGCATAGGACGTTAATGACGAGGGTATAGCCAATAGGGTATAGGGTATTAGTCAGCGAAACCCTAAACCCTAAACCCTAACCCCCAAACCCTATTTGAAAGCCTTCACCCTAATCGAGATCTTAATAGTGTTACTCATTATGGGCGTGCTCCTTGCCTTAATCATCCCCGTAGGCTTAAATCTCTTGCGAACCGAGCAGCTTGATACTGCCACTGATGAAGTGTTGCAAATTTTAAGAAGAGCGCAGGCCCTGGCTTTAAGCCAGGAAAATGATTCAAGTTATGGGGTATTTTTCACTGATTCTAGTTACACATTGTTTAAGGGCGACTCTTTTATTAGTCGCGAAGCCGAGTTTGACCAGGTATATAAGCTAGCCGGCAATGTAACTGCGAGTGGCCTTGATGAGGTGGTATTTCCCAAATTATACGGGCTTCCGGATTCTTCTGGCATCGTATCATTGAAAAACAGTAGGGGGTCAAGTGTCATCCAGATTAATGCCGCAGGCCGTATAGCCTCACTCATCTCTCCCTTCACCACGTATGCGAGTGTTGTAGGCACCGGAGACTTTGTTAATGCCCCAAATGCTCTTGGCCCACCCGATGATATTTTTGCCGAAGGAACGTGGGCAGCAGGAAACAATCAGAAATATACGGGATATAGCGATGGATCAAACACCGGCACCATTACCCGGGTAGAGATATTTCTTAACGGATATATTAGTATTCCCCTTATTGATGATGATCTGCGGGTTGCCTGGTCCCTTCCTGATATTGCGGGATCTGTCCATACTATTGCCCCCGAGAAATTAAATCTTTTTGTGGGGCAAGCCAACCGGGGGAATATTAGTATAGATATTACTCAAGATCGAGCCTGGGCCTTTGCTGATTTCAACACCATTACCTTAGGCGCTATGCGGCTTCGCGTTCGTGGGGGAGTCGATGGGGCTGCATTTTTTCTTGATAGCGCTGCCTTTAGAATAACATTTGAGTAAACCATAGTTTTGTTATGCCTCAAGATTTTTCACATAACCAAAAAGGTCAAAGTTTAATTGAACTTATTGTAGCCTTGGGGATTCTAGTAATTATTGTTTCCGGTATAACTTTTTTGATCTTGAACACCTATACCTTAAATCGCGAGGCCGACGAGAGAACCAGAGCAGTGTTTATCGCTGAGGAGGGTCTTGAGGCGGTACGGTCAATCCGCGACAACAATTGGGGTAATCTTCCCAGCGATGGAGATTACTGTATAGCGCTTTCTGGAGGTAATTGGATTTTTGATCCTAACCCTCCGCCTTGTTCCCAGATTGATAAGTTTAATCGAACGCTAACTATTCAGGATCTTTCTCAAAATAAAAAACGGGTGAGTTCTCAAGTGACCTGGGATTTTGAAGAGGGGAAGACTCGGGATGTGAGTTTAGTCAGTTTTTTTACTAATTGGCAAGCACCTGTTCCTTCCCCTCCTACTGTAGATCTTAAAGCTAACGGTTTTGACGGGCCTCTTACGATTATCGAGGGGACAGAACTCCTTCTCGACTGGACCACCGCCAATTCACCGGATAGTTGTACTGCTACCGGAGACTGGCTAACTACGGGGTCAAAAGACTCAGCCGGGGGATCAGAATCCCAGGGTATTCCTCTAGCCGGCTCCTACACCTATACTATTGAATGTTCTAACGCCCAGGGTACTGGTAC
>JAHCSD010000080.1 GCA_018609185.1 Patescibacteria group bacterium | reverse complement strand
GTTCAAGCAAGCGAGGCGCTTGATGCATTTTCAACGAGTTTAGAAAACATTTCACTTGGTTCAGAAGATCCAACAGTTCCTTCTATTATAAACGAAGAGAATGTACTCTTTGCAGAGTCACGATTTTGGCAGATTACCTCAGCCTATCTTGAGAGACCTATCAAGCCAAAAGTTCTTCTTAAAGTAGACGACCTCATCTCGCTTGGCATTGGTACGTTTGAGCAGACGGACTTTCGTATTGATGAGGAGCCAACCTTCTCGTTTATCGCAGAACCAGTTCTTGATATTGATACGTTAGTAGAAGAAGGAAAAGCAGAGATATTGAATGAAGAAGAAATAAAGAAAAGCAAAGCGCAAAAGAAAGAAAGTGAACCCGCCGCTCCCTCCGGGAGCGAGCCTCGCCCCGATAGGGGGCGGGAAGAACCAACAGGGTTGTTTGAAGAGCCCATTGAAACTATCCAAGAGGAAGCACCAACTTCAACTGAAGAGATTCTTCCTACAGAGGAGGAGCAAGTCGAGGAGCTTCCAATCTCAACCCAAGAAATTGTACCGAGTGAAGAGTCTCCAACGTCAACTGAGGAATTCCCAACCTCAACTGAACCAGAATCTCCTGTTTCGAGACTGGATCTCGAGACATCTACCATGTTTAGAGGTTCAACCTCTAAACATTGGTTATTGGGGTTGTTTGGGGGGTTCTTCGATACCGACGAGGCATTCGCCAAAAGGCATCTAAATATACAAGCGAAAATAATAAGTCCTGACGGGAGCGAGACCACTATCCGGCCTCAAATCTCTACCTTTACCGAAAAAGGAAAGGATAAGTTTGGCGTTACGCTTCCCAAACCCGGGCGAAGTTTCAGGCCCGGAAAGTATACGCTTGAGCTTGAGTGGGAAACCGAAAACCAGATACTGGTTGTGCGTCAAGACTTCACGTGGGGAGTACTTGCAATAAATGTTAATAAATCTATCTATACTCCTGGCGAGAGGGCATATATCCAAATGGGGGTTTTGGATGATAGAGGACGTACCATTTGTGATGCCTCGCTTGATCTTAAAATAAAGTCGCCGAGTTCTCGGGTGACAACGCTTTCAACCAAAGATGGCTCTATTCAATACAGCGGCGAGTGTGCGGGAAATACAGTTGTGGCTGTTCCCGATTATTTCGGCTATTACGGAATATCTGATGAGATTGGGCTGTACGAGATGACGATTTCCGCCACTACGAAAAATGGCACGCGTTCAATTACCGACATCTTTGAAGTACGAGAATCGGTGCCGTTTGCAGTAGAACGAATCGGCCCCACGAGAATCTATCCGCCCGAGCCTTATAGTATGAAATTTAAGATTCACGCATCGGACGATTTTCGAGGCGAGGTAAAAGAACTCATTCCGGAAAGCTTTACCTTGGTATCTTTTGAATCAGGAAAAGTCGCTTCGCAAAAAGGGGCAAAAATCATTACATGGGAAGTGGATTGGAAGAAAGGCGAGACGCATGAGCTAAAATACACGTTCGATGCGTCTGATATCAGCCCGGAGTTTTATCTTTTGGGGCCACTGGAATTTTCTGGGTCACCCGGTTTCATAAAGCAGCTGTTTGGTCCCGACATCATAACCATTTTTAAAGAAGCCCGGCACTGGCAAATTGCAGCTGATATTCCAGTAGTTGCAGGAGAAGATATTATTGCCTCCTCCGGATTTAATACCGTAGCGCTGCTTAGCAAAAAAGCGTTCCAGACTGATCCAGAGGCCAGACATAACTGTTCAGTTACGCCATTTTCCAGAAAAATACAAGCGGGAAAACAAGCCACGTTCACCATCAAGCTTGAAGCTGACCAAACTCTCCCGTTTGGGATGCGGTTTGGCAATCTTCCCAATGGTGTCCAAGCATCTTGGGGAAGCATTCAACAAGGAGCAAAGGCGCGTATTCCTCTTACTATAACCACAGACGTTGGCGCCCAAAGCGGATCCTTTAATATTCCACTCGCCTTTCTTATTAAGGATGGGAGCGTGTTTGTCTCCACTGTTTGTCAGCTTAACCTTGTCATCCAAACTCCATGAAGACCACTGCAAAAAAATATTTTTTGTACCTCACGGTCTTTTTCACCGGCGCAGTAATATTAGTGATTGAGATTCTCGGCACCAGAGTATTGGCGCCCTTTTATGGCTCAACTATTTTTGTCTGGTCAGCTCTTATTTCGGTAACCCTCGGATTTTTGGCTCTGGGATATTGGTTTGGCGGCAAGCTTGCTGATCGCGTTCCGTCTCCCATCATGTTTTACCTCATGGTGTTTCTCTCCGGCGTAAGTCTGGTTATTCTCTACAGCTTTAAACCCCACATTATTCTTGTAAGCGATACCCTTGGTCTTCGATTTGCTCCTCTCGCTTCCGCCGCTCTTTTCTATGGAATACCATTTGTCATCCTGGGTACCCTGAGTCCCTACGCAATCCGGCTTACCACCAAGTCGGCCCTCTCATCCGGTGAGAGCTCGGGTTCAATTTTTGCAGTATCAACCATTGGTTCACTTGTAGGAGCAGTTGCCAGCGGATTTTTTATCATTCCTTCCTTTTCCATGGAAACAATTTTTTACGGCATTGTGTTTACCACCTCACTTTTAGCTGTTGTGGGATGGGGAGTATTTTTCCGCTCTCCCAATACCTTGATAAGGAATAAAAAATTTATTGTTGTCACAGCCGTTCTCATTTTTGGGTTTGGTTTTCTTGGTGTTCTGGCCTACGTGGTGAAGAAGCCGAATTTAACCTTTAAAGATCACTCGGTATTTATGCAGGAAACACTTTATGAATCCAACAATTTCTATGGCCTAAATAAAGTTATTGGTGTGCCCCGGGCGCTTGATGGGAAAATTTGTTTTTTGATTGACGGTACTATTCAAGGCTGCGTGGATAAAAATCAAACATATGACGACGACTACTTTCCTATTGCGGCACTGGCCGATACCTTACCTGATGAGGCTCGTTTCCTTATGTTGGGGTTGGGACTTGGTGAATATTTCTACTATTACGATACGAGCCGATTTCAGGTAGATGTGGTGGATATTAATCCTGCGGCATTTTCGGCAACGAAGTTCGTCAGCACTGATTCGGACTCGCAAGGATATAATGCCCACCTTGAAGATGCTCGATCATTTTTGCGAAAAGACAGGAAAACGTACGATCTTATTTTTACTGACCTTCTGAGCAATGTTGTTTTCCCTGATTATGTCTTTAGCCAAGAGGCCTTCTCCCTCTTTAGCCAGCGACTTACCCAGGACGGAAGCTTTATTTTTAGCATTATTGGGAAGACAAACGGGGAGGATAAGGTGGTAAATGCTCTTATGGCCACAACCCGTTCAGTATTTCCTTACGTGTATCTTTATTCAGAGCATCCAGAAAGATTTTTTACCTATAACCTTATTGTCGGCAGGAAAACAAAGCTTAATCTTGAGCTGGTGAACCAAAATATACGAGAGCTTACTGGGGATGGTGGGGTAGGATTTCGACGAGTTCTAGAGCTAAGCGGTGCAGTTATCACCGACGCTTCTAATCCCTTGTGGGCCTGGTGGACCGATAATTTAATTGCCAATACCAAATCCGTAAATGATCTTCGCTTAAAGTTTAAACGCCTTTCGAAAAATGATTTTTATAAGTAAACATTTTAAAAAGCTTGCCTCGCTTCTCGTCCTAGCCTTAATGCTTGGCAGTCAAGTTTTTGTATTGATTGCTATTCCAACAAGGCAGGTTTTAGCTGCCCACGTTGACCCAGCGTCTGAGATGACTCATTACCGCTGGAGAAACGATGATGGCACGG
>JAHCSD010000079.1:1215-3819 GCA_018609185.1 Patescibacteria group bacterium | reverse complement strand
TCGCTCTCGCTCCGCTCGAGCTTGCTCTCTTGAGCAATAGTGGCATGGATAACATCAAACAAGATCTCGAGCACATACTTACTCAAGCTCTTCAGGAAGGCGCGTCTGACGTACATCTTTCTGTGGGGCGTTATCCCACATTAAGAATCGACGGTTCTCTCATACCCCTTACCAAGGAGCCTGTTATTACTCCGGAGCGCTCGGAAGAACTTGCAAGGGTCCTCCTGACTCCCGAGCAAGAAGAGCGATTTTTGAAAGAAAAAGATATCGACCTTTCTTATGATTTCAGGGAGAAGGCCCGGTTTCGGGTAAACGTGTTTCGTCAGCGCGGGTATGTTGCTTCAGCCCTTCGGTTGATTCCTTCAAAAATTCGTACGCTTGATGAGTTGGGCCTTCCGGCTGTTCTTAACGAATTTACCCGAAGAACGCAGGGGTTTTTGCTGGTGGTGGGGCCGGCGGGCCATGGAAAGTCTACTACACTTGCGGCCTTGGTTGATGTCATAAACCACACGAGAGACGACCACATTATCACCATCGAGGACCCCATTGAGTATATTTTTACGCAGGACCGCTGTATTGTTTCTCAACGGGAGCTTCACCTTGATACGATAAGTTTTTCACGGGGCCTCCGCGCGGCACTCCGGGAAGATCCGGACGTGATTATGGTAGGGGAGATGCGGGACCTTGAGACGACGGCCACCGCCCTTACGGCGGCCGAAACCGGCCACTTGGTATTCGCCACTCTTCACACCAACAACGCCGCGCAGACTGTTAGTCGAATCATCGACAGTTTTCCCGCTGGCCAGCAGGGGCAGGTACGAAGCCAGCTTGCCGCAACCATCCTGGGCATTGTTTCTGAACGCCTTATCCCCAAGATTGATGGAGGAAGGGTTCCGGCGGTTGAGGTAATGATTGCAAATTCCGCAATCAGAAATCTGATCCGGGAAGAGAAAACACATGAAATTGATCTGGTAATTGAGACGAGCGCCGAGGCGGGCATGATAAAGCTAAATCGATCTCTTGCGGATCTCGTAAAAAAAGGAGACATCTCACTTGAAAATGCTGAAGTGTATTCACTGAATCAGGAAGAGTTAAGAACGTTGCTTCAGAAATAAGACTACAGACTACAGACTACAGACTACCGCAACGAAAACGGAGCTGTAGACAGTAGACGGTAGACTGTAGACCGTTTTGCCAGTATTTAACTACCAAGCGAGAAATCAGGACGGGGAGCTTCAGGTGGGAACGGTTGAGGCGGGAAGCAAGGAAATAGCGATTGACGTTCTCCAGCGTCACCACCTCATCGTTATCCACCTGGAAGCAAAGACCGAGGAATCGTTTTTCTATAAACGATTGGAACTGTTCGAGCCGGTCACAGAGAAAGAAATAGCTCTTTTCTCGCGTCAGATCGCCACGCTCCTTGAGGCTCAAGTCCCCCTAGTTGAGGCGCTAAAGGCACTCGGGAAACAGACGACCAACCCCCGCTTCAAGGGAATTATCTTTGACCTTTCTTCTGATGTTGAGGGGGGTGCTTCATTTTCGAAGGCGCTCGCCAAGTACCCAAAGGTGTTTTCCCACTTTTATCGGGCGCTTATTAAGTCGGCCGAAGTTTCGGGGAAGCTTCAGGAGGTTACGACCTATCTTGCCGATCACCTTGATCGGGAGCACCACATTAAGAGTAAAATCCGCGGGGCCCTTATCTATCCGGCATTTGTGTTTTTTGGCATACTTATTGTCGGCGTATTGATGTTTATGTTTGTCATTCCGCAGTTGGTTGCCATTTTTGAAGAAGTTTCTGTGGACTTGCCGCTCCTGACCCGAATCATAATTGGCTTGAGCGATCTATTTCGAACCTACTTTTTCTTTATTCTTATTTTATTCGGACTTCTTTCTATTGGAGTTTGGCGGTATAGTAAAACCAAAGAAGGTGAACTTGCGCTTGACATGATAAAATTAAAGTCTCCTATTTTCGGGAGTCTCTTCACCAATTTATATATTGCGCGATTCACCGAAAATCTCGGCACCTTGCTCACCGGAGGGATTCCGATTAGCCTTGCCCTGCGGGTGTCTGCGGATGTGGTGGGAAACAAGGTGTATGAATCCATTATCAGAGAGACTGAAGATGCGGTGAAGCGGGGAGATACGATAAGCTCTGTGTTAAAAAGCTACCCTGAATTTCCGCCCCTGGTCTCTCAAATGATTGAGACGGGTGAGACCACGGGAAAATTAGATATTGTTTTGAAAAACCTCGCGCGTTTTTATGAACGAGAGGTAACCGCAATGGTGGATAATCTCCTTGTTCTTATCGAGCCTGTGCTTGTGGTGGGAATGGGGATCATGGTAGGGATACTCGTCGTTGCGATACTCCAGCCGATTTATTCGCTGGTGCAGGCGTTTTAAGTGATTGGCGCCGGGTGTGGATAACCTTGGCATTTCCCTTGACAGAGATTTTTGGTATAATAAAGGCACGGACACTAAGTACCACGAATATCAACACTAAGTACCACGAAAACGATATCGAAAGCTTAGTGGCCATTCGTGTTTATATTAGTAGGTATTAGTGTAATTTAATTTATTGAAAGGTCGAACTTCAGTATAAAGAAT
>JAHCSD010000079.1:0-1115 GCA_018609185.1 Patescibacteria group bacterium | reverse complement strand
GTTAAAATCAATGTTACAAGTTTTCAGCAAAAAACCAGGCGAAAAAGGGTTTACCCTTATTGAGCTTTTGGTGGTTATCGCGATCATTGGAATTTTGGCGACAATCGTTTTGGTTGCGTTAAACAACGCGCGAGGACGCGCGCGAGACGCGAGAAGGCAGTCGGATTTAAGGCAGTTAGGGCTGGCGCTTGAGATGCGCTTCCAAGATTTTTCGAATTACCCAACAGGAACCAATATAACCCCCGTTGTTTCTGCATTAACGGGTAATTATTTCCCCGATTTTGATGGACTGGATCCCCAGGGTGTTGCTTATAATTGGTGGGACAATTCTCTCGATAATCAGCAGTTTTGTGCGTATATACCTCTTGAAGGACCTGCCCCAGTTCAGTATTTCAAGGTAAGAACAGGCGGCAACACCCAGCAGAGTGGAACTCTGCCAATAAACCTTAGTTGTGGTTTTTAGGTTTTCCTTTTTCGGTTAATGTTTTTAATCTTCGCCGGTATTTTCGTCTTTTTGTTTGGCATGTCTGTCGGAAGTTTTCTGAACGTCCTTATTTGGCGCTTGCCAAGGGGTGAACCGATTGCGGTAACGCGATCCTACTGTCCGAATTGCAAGAAGGTGCTTCATTGGTATGAGTTGATTCCTCTTTTGAGTTTTGTATGGCAGGGCGGCAGATGCCGTTCCTGCCATACTCGTATTTCCTGGCAGTACCCATTGGTGGAGTTTACAGCGGGTGTGTTATTTACCTTCGTCTTTAGTAGGGTTTTCGGTTTTTCGGTATTACAACTTCTCCAAATTTTCAATTTTCAATTTTCAATTTTCAATTTAATTGATTTCGGATATTTCCTGTTTATATCCTCTGTTTTATTGGTAATATTCGTCACTGATCTCCGCTATTATATCATTCCTGATAAGATCACGTTTCCCGCATTCGGTATAGTTCTTCTTTATAATTTCTTTAGTAATTTTGGAATTTCGCCGCTCAACTTTGTTGAGCGAGCCTCGCCCCTTTGGGGCGGGGATTTCCTGTTTTTTGTACTCCATCCGTTTTGGGGTCCAATCATTGCAGGGTTCTTTGCGAGTTTATTTTTCCTTTCCCTTGTAATTGCTTCCC
>JAHCSD010000078.1 GCA_018609185.1 Patescibacteria group bacterium | reverse complement strand
TTCGTTGATAAACGATCTTCTTCACATCAATGACGATCATATTTCGCTTTCGAGCCATTCCTCTTGCCTTTCTTACTGCTTGTTGATCTGATCCTGCCTCAAGGTTAATATCCTCAAATTCGTATACTTCGGACACCGAAGGCTCCATCCCGCCAAACTCTCTCGGGACCATAACCGACTTAGCTATCCGTTCCTCCGTCCGCAACTCGGCAACATAAGTGGTCACTGAATCCCTCCTTCAAATAAGCTATTGGGTCAACAAGTCAAACTTGCCAAGAACTCGACTCTGCCACTATTGTACCAAAAGGAATGGTACTGTCAATGAAAAAAGCGACTTCCGTTGTGGTTGCCGCTTTAGATTATCCTTCTTGGGTACATAATTTTCCCTCTAATTCCTGTATTTGTTTTAATAGTCCTGGGACATCCGAGCCATGGTGATGTTTGAAGCCAACCGGAACCTGATTTCCGCATTTGTTACAGTAACGATTTCCATGCTTGGGATTGCCCGTATATTCGTTATAGCTGCCATACATATCCATATCTTACCTCCTCTCTGAAGAACTATCCGAACCATACATCCTACTGCAGAATCATTAATTAGTCAATAACCCTCGAGCGGAAAGCTAGTCCCAAAGTACAAAAACACCTTCCAGCTGTTGGCTGAAAGGGCGAAAACTAAGAAATGGCTGGCCTCCTCGAGCTAGAACCGTGGACGGGCAAGCCCTGTAAGGCGATTTTAGCTATTTTCAATATAGTATAACGACGCGTCTCGAGCACCTCTATTTTTAGTAAAAGTGACAAAAGTGACACAGTAACCACCGATACGGGAAACATCTATCGCTCAGCAACATCTATATGATCCTCGGAAAGCACTTCTACTACGGACGCTTCGAATATCCTGCGGGCGGCGGAAACTGGTATACCGGAATCCATATTCCTATTATCACTCGAGAACTCTTTGAGAAAACACAAGAACAGCTCCGGAAACAAAAGAAAGAATATAAAGGATACGGGCTTAAGGAGTTCGCATTTACCAAGCTTATGTATTGCGGACTGTGCGGATCAGGTATAACAGCAGACGAGAAGTTTAAATACCAGAAAAACGGTAACGTGCATCGGTACGTGTACTACACCTGTTCAAAAAGCAAAGACCGCTTGTGTAAAGGAGGTTATCTCAATGAGAAGGATTTAATAAAACAACTTGAGAACATTATGGACAAGATAAACTTGGACGAACTTGGAATACGCACGAAAATTGAAGAAGAGCTGAAGCGGTATAACCGATTCCGCGCCGGCATACTCGGTGCCGAAACAGAAAAAGCTCCTAAAATTAAGGAGATTAATATTCGGAACTACGCAAAATATATTCTACGAGAAGGAAATATTCTTGAGAAGCGCGAGTTGCTTCTGACTTTAAAAAGTAGACTTGTTCTTAAGGATAAAAAGGTTATTCTTGGGGAATAAACAGAATTGCCCAAAGGCTCTCAGATCTGAGCCGCCTTATTCTCCTCAGCGTGACTTGTAATTTCTAAATTACAGCAACGAATAAATCGCATCAACTATCTTTTGCGCTTCTTGCCTGAAAAAGTCGGTGTTGTTATCTCCACGCTGTACAAATATTGGTTTTCCAAATAAAAGCGTTAATTGTTTTATTCCTAAAAGACTCTTACCCCAACGAATACGCAGAGGCAAAACCGGTTTACCGGATTTTGCTCCCAAATATCCAATCCCCGGTCGTGCTTCTGTTTTTGAATTTTCGCCGACAATCTTTCCTTCCGGAAAAAACATTATTGTCTTTCCATCTCGTAACTTAGAAAAACTACTCCTAAGAAATTCATCAAGCGTCCAAGCACGGCTCGCAACTTGGTAAGAGCCGAATGGTTTTAACGGATAAAGATACCACTTTCGGTAGTAATACTCGCTCGTTAAAAAATAAATCGGGGTTATCCTTTTAGCCACCAAAGGCGGTAACAAACACAAAAGAAATGGATCTATCTTAGCGGTATGGTTCGCAGCGATGATAAAATTACTTCTTGGTATATTTTCTACTCCAACGATCTTTGCTCTAAACGCAATCTTAAAAATCCAATGGAATACAAAATAAAAACAGAGTTGTGCAAATTTAGCCATAGCGCAGTCATAGGCCCAAAAAGATACTTAGACTTCAAGGATTGCCTTTAGGTTCTCAGCGGCTCGATCGCCCTCATTATCATTCAATCTCTCCACTACGGTCTTATCAGCAATTTTACCAAGAATATTTTGCGGCACTTCGTATTCAACATCCATGGTTAAGCGAGTCCCACCATCCTCTGGTTCAACGCTGTAGGTAAAAGTACTGGAAATGCCGCCGCTTGTCTTAAATGAGTACTGTTTCCCTTCGTCGTATTTGACAGTCTCCGCCTTGCCTTTAACCTCAATCCCTGTCATGACAAAGGTCCAGTCCCAGCCCTCGCCTACATGTTTGGATTGACCCTTTAAGTTATCCACCGATTTCAACGCAGAAATAAACGCCGGATGGTTTTTGACATCAGCAATATACTCCAAGACCTTTGTCGGGTCTGCTTTGATTGTTACGACTTTTGTAATTCTGGACATAAGATTATTTTAACCTAATTACTAATCGCGGGAAAATCCTGTCAAAACTTTTTTTGAGAAGATTTTGCCACACCTCGACCTTTTTCATGCGCAACTCTCCTTCAAAAGAGAGTATAGCACATTTTGGTAAAACTTTGTTAATACGCAAAAATGTTTCTGCTCCGGTGCTACTTTTCACTATATATCCTTTTTCCGTTTTTTGAAATGGCATCAGTGTTCTTGACAGACTATCTTCAATTATCCCAGAAACTGGCTCGGCACTATACCTAAATACTATCCATTTCTTTCTTATAGAAACCGAGGCTATTAATGGAATCAATAAAATCAAAAATGCTATCAAATCATTGTCGAGCGTTCCTCTTGTTACCAAAGCCAAAATCGTAATAACAAAAAATAAAAGATTGAACCTTAAAAAGTTTTTGCCTTGCAGAAGCAAAATTTTATTGCGTGTCAAAATAGCAATCAGACTCGAGGTAAGAATTGCGACATAAATGAAAAAGGCAATCATATATTGAATTTTACCAGATTTTATGAGATTATTTAAGTGCTTATGATGTCCAGTATCGCCGTTGCTAACAAAGTTGATTCTGCTTTCTTGCCTTGCTTAAGCAGTAAGGAATTAGCAAAATATCAAGCTTTGTCGAAGCACTCAAGAAAAGATTTTTTAGCCGGACGCATTGCGTTAAAAAATGCGCTTTTTGATTACGACAGAATTAACGCGAAATCAAGTTATAAAGTTGTTGTTGAAAATCTTGATAATGGGCAACCGAGCATTAGGGGCCGAGAAGGTATTCGCTGTTCTATCGCCCACTCAGATGGTTGGGGGGTTGGAGCAGTCGCCCCTTACCGAATAGGCGTTGATATTGAGAAAGTTAGGCCACACAAAAAGACGCTTTTGCGTTATATTTCCGATTCGAAAGAAGTTAAGATGGCAAGAAATTTTTTTGGCGCGGGTACAGATATTACAACCCTCATCTGGGTGACCAAAGAGGCGGTTATGAAGGGTTTGGGTACTGGTTTTAAGATATCGCCCCAAAAAATAAAAATCAGCCGCAAACTTAACCAAGAATATTTTGAAGTTGAAGTTAAAAATCTTGAACCGAAAAGATGGTATGTCCAGCTGTTCAAGAAAGGTGGGTTTTATATCAGTATAGCTTATGAAAACAATTATCAACAAAACCCGCGCATCAATTGGGATTGCGGGGCTCGCCTATAAACTCCCGACAATAAAAAAGTCAGTTGAGGAGTTGGAAA
>JAHCSD010000077.1:917-3854 GCA_018609185.1 Patescibacteria group bacterium | reverse complement strand
TCTTCCGTTCTTCCTACATTCTCTCATGAAGAATCACTTCCTTCCTGTGAACAGATGTAATTGGCAAGGTACAAGTTTTGGTATACGGGCGGACGAAAGGCCCAATAGTGGGCTTTTCCCCACTTCCCGTATACCCGTATTATACCATAAATAATAGATAAATGCAAGAGTAGATGTCAAGTATTTGGGTGTGAAAAACACTATTTTTGGCTAGGGTTCTAGGACTCGAACCCTCCACTGCAATCTACCCGAAAAAACTGTTGACTTTTTTCTCTGGATATGTTATACTTTCGCGTAACGTTGAAAATTCATAGGAAGAAAGGAGTCCCTACAGATGACCCTTCGCGTAGCGCTCATTAGCACCGCTTGGAAGCCCGTCCCGCCTAATGGATACGGTGGAATTGAAAATGTGGTCTACGACCTTATAACCGGTTCCAAAGATCTCGACGTATCGTTTGATCTTTTTACGATAAAAGAATCAATTGATATCGGAAAGATTCCTCAAGACGTTAATGTTCATTGGTTTTTCGAAAAAAGTATGTACCCGGAAATCGGAAACGAAGCAACTAAGGCCTGGGTCTATGAGACTCATGCGCTTGCCGCATGGGATATGGTTACACGAGGAAATTTTGACATTATACATGATCACACCGAAGTCGGATTTGGAACGATTGCCGCGGCAAACCCGGCACGAGCTCCACTTCTTATGACGCTCCACGGACCACTCGAGATGCCGTATATGCAGCACTATTTCCGATCACTTAACCAAAAAGAGAATATGTATTTCAACTCCATCTCTTTTGCGCAAAGAAGGCCACTCCCCGATCTCAACTTCATAGGAAACGTGTATAACGGACTCAACCCAGAGTATGTTCCCTTTAATCCCGAAAACAATAAATTCCTCTTAATTATCGGACGAATCGCTCCTTTTAAAGGACAGCGAGAAGCAATTGAGGTGGCAAGGGCGCTCGGCATGAATCTCGTTATTGCGGGAAGCGTTGAGACATCACCTATTTCTACTAATTACTGGCGCGAAGAAATCGAAACTCGACTCGATCGAAACCTTGACGGCAGTTCAGACAAAATCGAGGCTCTCCGTGATCAGCTCTCTCAAGACAACGGACAAATAATTTACTTTGGCGAAGCCGATGTAAAAGAAAAGTTCGAACTCTTCAAAAACGCGCAAGCGACTCTCATGCCCATTTCCTGGGAAGAGCCTTTCGGACTCGTCATGATTGAATCGCTTGCGACAGGTACGCCGGTGGTTGCATTCAAAAGAGGATCAGTTCCCGAAATTATCGTAGACGGTGAAAACGGGTTTATTGTCGAAACCACAGCAGAGATGACTCAAGCGCTTATGAACATTTCCCAAATTTCGCGCATAGCGTGTAGGGAAACAGTAAAAAATAAATTCAGTAATGAAGTTATGGCCCGCTCCTATTTCGAACTGTATAAAGAAATTGTGGCTCAGCGAGTACCTAAACTCGCATTAGTACAATAACAAAGCGGTCACCTTGCGTGACCGCTTTATCTTGTTAAAAAGGTTTTAAGCACTGTCTTCCAGCGCCGTATTCCATACCGCAGCCACTCTTTACCGTAAGGAACATACACCCGTACGGTATGCCCCTTGCGGACAAGCTTTTTCTGAAGATTCCCTCGAACGCCGTAGAGCATTTGAAACTCAAACGAAGATTGTCTGTCGGGAAACCGCCTCCGGATGAGTTGTAAAAGCTCAATGTCGTGGGTTGCAAGCGCGGGCATCGGGGACTCTTTATCAAAAAGGATAGAGGTAAACACTAGATAGTTGACCCTCACCTCAAGAGGATTTTCGCAAAACTGCTTCCGAGGTCTCTCGTAAGCCCCCTTGCAAAGCCGTACGCGAACACCCTCTTCTAATATTCGTTCGAGATCCTGCCGCGTCCGTATAAGATTTGCCTGAAGCGCAACCCGGAGCTCGGGATATGTCCCGGCAAATCGTACCACAATATCAATGGTATCATCTACGTACCGGGGGTCTTCCATGTCGATTTCAATCTTAACGTCTCTATTTCGTGCCTCTTGGAGAATTGTTTCAAGATAAAATGCGCACTTATCCTGGCCAAGATCAAGCCCAAGCTGGGTAAGCTTTATCGAAATCGTTGCATCGAGGTTATGTTGCGCGATATCGCGGGCAAGACGACAATACTCGGCTACCTGAAAACGAATCTCGTCAAGATCGGTAATGTGTTCTCCCAGGAAGTTAACAGTTGCTTTTCGTTTCAATTCATTAAGACGCTTTACTTTAACGAGGGCCTCCCGGCGAGTCCTTCCGCCAAAGAATCGCTTACTAAATACATACAAGGCGGGTTCACATATGGCAAGCACTTCTCTAGAAAGTTTCTTTGGGCTAAACAATGAAAAAGGTTTCCATTCAAATCCAGGAAATAACATAGAAGTTCACCTTCTTTTTTAAAAGAGCTAAGGGCCTGGGATTAGTATGACATAGTATAAGGGAAAAGAAAAGACCTCACGAAGAGGTCTTAAGTGAATTCACAATATCGGGGTTGAGCCCGGAAAATCCCTCAAGATATTTAATTCGATCATTCCCTAATTCGGTCATCAATTTCTGGAATTCAGCCTTTCCGTATATCTTATAGGGATCAAACTTCGAGAGATCGACCCCGGGAATGACCACAGGAAGTTTATAGCCCAGGCTCTTATCCTTCTGCCATGCCACATTTTCCTGAACCACTTCTTTAACTATGTTAAGGGTTACCTCAGGTGTGATCTTAACCCCGTTATCAATTCCGCCTACTTTCCCGGTGTTTAAAACAAAACACTCAATATGGGGGTTTGCGGTTAATATTTCGTAGAACAGGTTACCGTTTTTTTCGGGGTGGTCAATTATAAAGGGGTTGAACCCCACCACACGTTTCGTTTCGCCCACCCTCTTAGGAT
>JAHCSD010000077.1:0-907 GCA_018609185.1 Patescibacteria group bacterium | reverse complement strand
TCCGATCTGGATCGTCGGCCGAGGTAACAATGGACTCGCCCAGCATGTAAAACGCTGCGGCTTGCGCGAATGAAATAAGTTTCCCTACCGGCGGAATGTCGTATCTTCTTGTGTTAAAAAAGATGTAGTCAACCCTATCAAGTGTGATGGTGTTAGGCGTAAGGCGAACTTTGTCTCTGGGGATAATCGCGCGGCCGTTCGTAGTTATGGAGTGATTGTCGAAATCAACCTCTCCCTGCTTATTTACGAACACGTTCTCCCAAATTGCTTCGGGCTCGCAAACCGCTTCAAGAAGAAGCGGCTGGCTGGTGATATTGTCGGTTTTTACGTAGAAGTTTCTTTCCGTGCCAAGTGCCGTTGCATTTCTATCAAGAATGACGATATCGTCCTGCATGATCTTAACGCGTGGGCCCATGCCATGGTCTTCACAAATAATCGTGGTTTTTCCCGTTCCTGAAAGCCCGAATACCAAAACGCCCTTGGGACGAATTTCTCTGTCAATGAGAACGTCAATCTGCTTACTTCCTGCGTGAAGCCCGAGCACGTCCCTTGTTTCTCGCGCGAGATACATTGCCATTCGGAGCGAAGCCATTTTGGCCTCGCCATAATAGTTGGAGCCCAGGATAATAGTAGTTGCCTCTTTGGGAAATACCAGAATTTCAGTTGAGGGCCAATCGGGAATATCAATTACCGTAATATCCGGACTCTTTACAGGATTCGTCTCTGGCTCAAAAAAATTCTTGTGGAACATGAGCGCAATCTGCGGATAGCTCTTCTCGACAAAAAGCCTTACGGAAAAACGAGCAGAACCGGAACGCCCTATCTCTCGGTCCACTCGAATGAATTCATGTGACTTGAAGTAACCCGAAACAGCCTTAAGTGTTTGCTCGGTCTTCGCATCAATATC
>JAHCSD010000076.1 GCA_018609185.1 Patescibacteria group bacterium | reverse complement strand
TGTCATATGAGAAAGGAAAGGGGTGTTTTCCAATCTGTTTAAGAAAAAGGGAAAGCGAAAACATTGCGCCCAAACCATCACCGTCCGGGTTTTCATGTGTTGCAAGAAGAATGTTTTGAGAATTCTTCAGGCGGTCGTAAAGCGACCGCAGCCCCCCTATAAATTCTTCACTCGTTATAATGGCATGTTCATCCTGCATAATGTTTTAGGACTCTAGGACTCGAACAGAATCAAGCTTAGAAGTTAAAAAATGAGATGATTTCGAAGATGCTTCGACGAAGGAGTAGCGGAGGCTACTTCGAGGAGAAGCAACAAAGAAATCAGCCATTTTTTAGCTTCCCTTTGGGCGGGCGCATTCAGGCAAGCTTCTTCGTTGCTCCTCATTCACGTACCGCAAGGGTACGCATCACTCCTCGCGCCTCGAATCTTGCCTGAATGCACTCCGCTAAATTGATTCTGTTCGAGCCCTAGAGCCCTGCCCCCCTCGCCTTATAATTCTCTTTTTTTCTCCTCCTCCTCATACACTTCGAGCTCATCTCCTTCTTGAATTTCGCAATCCCCCTGAAACAACATTCCGCATTCATCCCCCCGAGACACCTCGTCTATGTCTTTCTTGTTCCGCTGAAGCTGGATAATTTTTCCCGTACATATAGGCTCCTCTCCCCGGACCACATTACCGAAAGCCCCCTTTTTCACTTTACCCGATTTTACCTTTCCGCCCAAAACCCGTCCTTTATCTTTCTTCCCAAAAAGTGCGAGAATAGAAACCGTACCCAGGACATGTTTAATTTTCTCGAGGGTAAGCAACTTTGACGCCTCCTTTTTTACCTGGTCTATAAGCTCGTAAATTATCTCGTTAAGAAATATTTTCACCCCGTGTCGCTTTGCGAGATCTAAGAGCAGTTTTCCTCTCGAAACCTTAAATCCAAAAATGTGCGCATGGGCGCTAGCGGCAAATTTTATATCATTTTCGCTAATGTCGCCCACCTCACCCTTAATAATGTTGATTTCTACCTCAGAAGATTCGATTTTCTCGAGTGCCCCTTTTATGGCTTCCAGTGACCCTAGGACATCCGCCTTCAAAATTAACGTAAATTGTTTTTTTTCTCCAGAACCGGGTTCTTCTTGCGGCACTTCGCTTTCTCCAAGAGCGGGCTCCTCCTTTTTTACGCCGCTTTTTTGGGTCTCTTCTTGCGCATACATCTTTACTTGCCTGCGCCCCTCTTCTTCTGAATTAACCACACGAAACGTATCTCCCACATGCGCTACCTCATTTATCCCGGTAATAACTACGGGACGCGAAGGGCTGGCATGTTTTAATTCTCGCCCTAAAAAATCCTCTAGTGATTTTGTTTTCCCATAGGTATTTCCCACCCATACCCAATCATTGGGCCGCAAGGTGCCCGAAAGCACCAATAGACTTGCCGTGGGACCTCTTTGCGAATCAAGATGAGATTCAAGCACCACGCCCGAAGCAGGGACCTCGGGTTCAGCGGTAAGCTCTGTGATTTCTGCGACAAGTTGAATAACCTCAAGAAGCTCGTCCACCCCCGTCCCTTCTTTCGCAGAAATGTTCACGCTGGGGGTGTCTCCGCCGAGCGACTCAACAACTATCTTCTCCTTTTGTAATTCCCCTTTCACTTTCTCTGGATTTGCATTGGGCTTGTCGATCTTATTTATGGCAACTACAACGGGAAGCTTTGCTTTTTTTGCATGCTTAATCGCTTCTTTCGTCTGGGGCTTTACTCCTTCTTCTGCCGCCACCACAAGCACGGCGATATCAGCCGCTTTTGCCCCCCGGGAACGAATATGAGAAAAAGCCTCATGACCCGGCGTATCAATAAAGGTAATTCTTTTGCCTCCGTGCTCGATCTCGTACGCACCAATGTGCTGGGTAATCCCTCCGGCTTCACCTTCGGCCACCTTTGATTTCCTAATATAGTCGAGCAACTTGGTTTTACCATGATCGATATGCCCTAAAACCACCGCCACAGGAGGCCTTGTTTGCAAATTTTTTTTTGTCTTAGTCTTAACAGCCATCACTGTTTTGCATTACAACTTCTTAGCTCGACTAATTGCTTCTTCTTCCTCTTTCGTTAATTTATATTTTTCAGACACCCCCCCCTCTATTGGCTTCATGTAAACCCGAGCCCCTTCCCGCGAATGTAGGCTGGATACCACCAACCCATTATCATCTGCATCCATAAATGCAATGACAAAACTTTGGTCCCCTCCGGTATCTCGAAATGGGTTAAATCTTACCACTCCCACTTTGTGTATACTTTTTGTTGCTATTCCCCGAACGGCTTCGGCATCTTGAAATAACTTCTCAATATCCCTTTTCATTTTTTCTGACATATCAAGCTGATTACGTAACAGCTTTTCAATGTTCTCTTTTTCGACCCCCTTAAAAATTCTATTGATGCGCCTGTTCATTCTTAAAATCTGGAACTCTAAAAATATTACCGCCAAAACAAAAATGGCAACGCCAACTGGTAGAACGATGGAAATGTTATTTAGAATAATATTGTTCATGATTTTAGTATTCGAAGGACGGGCCACTCGGGTCTAGTACTAGAAATATACAAGCAGTGTAAGGCTTTTCGGGGGCCTTTTTCGGGAGAGAATTTAGGCACGTGGGTCACGGATTATATAAAAAGGAAGTTAGCCTTTATTCTTAAAATTCCTCAATAATCGAGGAACGACAAGAACGTCAATAATCAGTAAAATGCCAAAGACACCAATTGTTGCCGCGAGCCCCAACTTACACAATCCTTCTATATCAGAAGGCGCACAACTAGCGGTGGAAAGATTGTTCTTAGCAAAGATAACAAGTATTCCTGCCCCCATTGTAAGAAATAGGAGGATGGCAACTCCAACTAATCCAGCAAAACGTTGGTGTGCCGGGCTTTTCCCTTTAAAAATAGTGAGAGCTATCCATGAAAAGATTAATGAAAAAAGCAGTAGCGGCACCTGAAGGGCCGCGTCATCTCGTCCTATCCACAATGAAAAAAAGGCCCAAAATGAAATGATTGCGAATATCCAAAATGGAATAGAGAGAAATTTGTTATTCATAAATGAAATGAGTGTATTTTTGCGAACTGGTGAGAAGGTGAGCCATTCGGGTCTGCACGATAACAAATTGTCATGGCGGAGGGGGTGGGATTCGAACCCACGTGCCCCTTACGAGGCTAACCGTTTTCGAGACGGCTCCGTTATGACCACTTCGGTACCCCTCCGACTATTCTTCATTTTACCTCACAAACCAGCAACAATCCATCGTAGCACCAAGTTCGAAATTTATCAACCAACCAGGAAGTAGAACTTTGACAGTGTTTTGCAAAGCAAAACACGAATAGCCGAAAGCAGTCAAAGTTTCACTTCCTGGCAAAACAAAAAATGCGGGGTATTCCCGCATTTGATTTACAGTAACTCTGCAATTTGGACCGCGTTGAGCGCTGCGCCCTTGAGTAATTGATCACCGCTTACAAAAAGGTCAATGCCCTTTTCACCAAACACTAAACTTTGACGGATTCTTCCCACTTCAACGTTATATTTCTGTGTCGCGGTTAAGGGCATTGGGTAACGATTAGCTTTTGGCTCGTCTACAACTTCTACCCCCTTGCTCCTCATAAGAAGCTTCCGAACCGCTTCAGGTCGAATTTTCCTCTTAGTCTCTAAGGTAATTGCCTCTGAGTGGGCACGGAATACCGGAACACGCACTGCAGTTACCGAAACCTTTATGGAATCATCATGAAACATTTTCTGAATCTCCCAAACCACTTTCATTTCTTCCCGGGTATAGTCGTTATCCTCGAACGAATCAATGTGAGGAATAAGGTTAAACGGCAGGGAGTGAATGAACTCCTTAGGTTTTAAGTATATCCA
>JAHCSD010000075.1 GCA_018609185.1 Patescibacteria group bacterium | reverse complement strand
CTATCACCGCCTCGTCTTTATTGCGTTCTATATCCTTTTGTTTTTTGTCGATCATGGCGCCGGCGTGAGCCTCATAATCACGAAGTGGCTGTTTTGCTTGTCGTGCGATACCTCGTGCAGCCCACCCCATACCCAGAGGAAGTTTTCCAAGCGCGTGTTCGCCTGCCGCAACGCTTTCTGCAAACTGGGCACCCCTACCCGCGGGACGGCCAAGCCGTTTTGCCGCTTCTTCGGCTCCTTTACGTTGTGCAGCTTCTTTAGTTTTTCGCCCCGCAAATCGTCCAGGCGCGGTTGCAATTCCCACGGCCCCTCTTCCGTATCCCTCTACTTTTCGCGCAACCATATTGCCAACTGAACCAGTAAATGATTTTGCCGAGTTAATTGCGAGAAAGAGAAACACAAAGATTGCTGCCGCCTGGATAAAGGCCACCCCATCACCGAGAAATTCGTTACCTCCAGAAGATTGTCCTAGCCCTGCGGCTCCAGTCCCAAAAGAACTCATAGCCCCCTGCATGTTTTCGGCAAGCAAACCCACAAGCCATAGGTAAAACATCGCTACAGGTCCGAAGAGAGCCCAATTAGTAAGAGTTTTGAGCCACGTATTCCAACCTTGTCTTGTGGCTGGGAGTATGTAGGCAAGGAACGCGAGCGGAGCCAAGATGGCCACGATCCACAAGACAACGGTACGAATAATAAAGAGGACAGAAAGCGTCGCAATAATAAAGAGTTCAAACATAAGAGCGAATAGCGTTAGGATTTTAAGAAGAAAACGTATGCCAAGCTCCTCCCACGTACCTATATCTTTGGTGTGTGCAATGCTGCCTGTGAAAATTTTGTCGAAATTTGCCGCGTTAGCGAGTACCGTGCCAAAACCTTGTTCCTCGAAGGCGCTCATGAAGTAAATCATAAATATTTGCGAAACATCAATTACGAAACCAACGAGCAGGAGGCTAAAATTTATAAGAAGAGCAATAATTATTAGGGTTGGGAGAATTCTTCGAATGCCAAAATTTTCCTGGCGTATAATTGTCGCGACCGCAACAATAATCAGGATGACCACGAAAAACATATTCGCGAAATCGCGTATTATGGCCCAACCCGTTTGAACAAATGGCTGTCTGATTATCCCGTTATTAAAAGTCGGGCTCATGAGGTAATCAAGAATCCCGACCATAAATTCTAGGATGAGAGTCAGAAGCGAGGCAATGGCGCCCAAAAGTCCGAATACAGCCGTCTCGATAAGTGAAATCACTCCATCTAAAATCGCATCCCCTATAGTCCCGAACACACCATCAAGGCCCGCATGCACCTCGTGCAGAGGTACGAGCGCAAGTAATAAGGCGAGCGGAACTATTTGAACGAGGATTTTGAGGAAAGGTTTTTTTATGGATACCTGCATGAGAGAAGATACTAAATAAAAGGTATATTAGCAAACCACTTATTAAGGAGGGCTTCCCAGCCTTTGTGTTTTTCGGAAACTCCGTCGGGTACTCCCAAATCATAACCGTATTTGTAAAGCTCGAGAACATCGCGATACCAGCGATATAAGGGCCGTTTACCCACATTCGTGATCCCTCCTCCTAGAACCGCAATATTAGGGTCTTCTATATCTGACCGGGATTCTGTCGGGCGAGGATAGATATAATCGTATGGCTCATACTCATCGAATATATCCGGACCTTTAAGCTTGAGATATTCATAGTTGTCCTCCCATGGCGCGGGAAGGCCTGGAAGGTTAGAATTAACATTTATAGTTGAAATGAAATTGGCTTTGGGCGTCAGCCATTCCTCAAGCGCTCTGTTGAAGGTACCATCCTTGTTTGTGATAGTTCTCCTGGTTATTGCTGAAGGTCGAAGATTGTATTCGTCCAAGATACTTGTTCCCGGGGAAACCTCAAGGAATTTAAAGTTAGGGCCCAGATTCAAGAATGCTTTTTGCGCGAGATCAAACTGCGCTTGGGTAGCCGCCTGCATTTTTTGAAGAAGTATGACGGCGGGGGAAATAATATAGTCTGTATCCCAGTAATATATTTTACCCGAACCCACGGTATCGGTGTCCTGGAGATAGACGCGTTCCGGTCGTAAGCCTTGACCTGCGATATATTCTGCATACCGTAACCCAGCATACTGCGCGATTATGCTCTCAACCCGTTTACTGACAAATTCAAACAACTCGGACACCGTGTTATTCGGGTTGAGTATAGCTTGTGACATTTCATGAATAGTGAAATAACCCCGGCTTTCTTTGATAGCGGAAAGGGAAGCGGGAAGCGTTGGATTGTAGTTAAGTTCAGATTTTGTGATGCACCCTGCCCGGGACGGATCTTCAAAACAATCCGAATTTACGGGGAAGCTTGCAAGGATTCTTTCACAGAGAGCTTCTGTGTACCATGTTTGGGACGGGGCAGTTACCTCGAATTTTGCTTTCCGCTGGATTCTTGCAAGAAGTTTATCCCGTACGGACCTTTGGAGAAGAATACTTTCGGTTTCGTCTATCCCTAATGGAAATAATTTCCATGGGGTTATTCCGGGGGATAGATCGCCCCCAAAGTAACAGTAAATAAAATCTCTTCCTTTTTGGATTGGCTCTTCGTAAAGAAAGTCATCGAGGTTGTGAATGATCCGACTCGGTTTTTTTATAATCATGGCCACCCCTGTTACCGGGTCAAGGATCCCTGCTCCGGCAGTGACTGCTCCATAATCGATAAGCTCCCGCTGGGTTTCATAGATGAGTTTATTTACGTCTTCTCGAGCCTTCTCTATTTTTTGAAGCTCGAATGACGTGGTAAAATCCTCTTGGCGTTTTTGCAGGCTTTGGAAAAGATCAAACATAAACGTCTCGATACCCAGCTCATATTCCGTACCCGCATTGAAACCAACCACTTCTACCGGTACCGCAGCATTTGTTTGGCCGGACACCACAAAACCGCCCATCACTACACTGAAGAGCAAGAAACTTACAAGTAGTGGTTTTATACAATTCATAATTCCTTATCCCCCTCCTTAGTAGGAAAGAACACCCGGCGGTAACGTAATTTCATAGGTCATTACTATTTCAATAAGCGAAGCTTTTATTTCTTGCGCCCGTTCGTTTATTTTTAAACGCTCTTCTGAATTCCATGTTTCCTCAACTGATCCCTTGGCTTGGTGAACGGTATCGTTAAGAAGCGCAGTAAATTGTTCTACCACTTCTATGCTTTTAGCGTGGACGTCATAAAGAATTTCTGGGGGCTCAAGTTTTTTCAATTCTCCCAGACCCTTTTGGTATTCAGTGCGTATTTTTATCAGGTTGCCGGGGTCTCCGTTTTTTGCCTCTTCCAGCGCGGCCTTCAGCTTGGCGTTATCTTCGGGAAAACCAATATCTGAAGAAGCAATTAAATAATCCCGAATTTCGATTTTCAGCGCCTCGAGTTGCTCAATTTGGACGGGGTTCTCGGGAGACTGCTCTTGTGGGCCCTTGATGAAAAGACTTGTCTTTAAAAGACGTGCCAGGATGGGGTTATAATCTTTTTGTATAGAGCCGTTCTCAGGGTTGAGAGTGGAAGCCGTCGTTCGTTGAGTATTTCGAAGTGCATCGATTATTGATTTTTGAGGCGGAGGCGCGTGATCCCACGTGTTTTGATAAAAATAAAGTCCTCCGAGCAAAAATATTATTCCGATGGGAAAGATAAACGGCCTCACGGTGTTGTCTCTGGAGCTTTCTCGTCCAAAGGTTCCTGGTATTGAGTCACCACAAGATTTGTTTCGAGCGCGATTTCTTTGATAAGACCAATTAATTGTTTCCCACGTTCAAGGTTGGCCGTAAGTTGGATGGGATCAACTTGCGCAAAATAAAGATCTTGGAAAAGTATTTTTAACCTTGAAACCAGCTGAACATATTTTTTCTGCAGAGTTGCTGCCACCCGAGGCGTGGGCGTGGTTCGTAGTTGGCCATTAATCACGGTCAATTGGTTGAGTATTTTCTCGACATTATCAAGGTTACCGAG